>USBH01000136.1 GCA_900552925.1 uncultured Oscillospiraceae bacterium | reverse complement strand
CTCGGGGTCGATGTCGTAGGCGAACGCGCGGAAGCCCTCTCCCCGGCGCTCGAGCGCCTTCGCCGCGCGGCGCTCCGCCTCCCAAACGGCGCCGGGCACCGTGCGCCACTTCTCGGCCGCAAAATGCCGGCGCAGGCCGGGCGCGATGTGCATCGCGAGCAGCGCCGCCTCGATCGTGACCGTGCCTGAACCGCAGAACGGGTCGATCAGCGTGCCGTCCGTGCGCACGCGTGAGAGCTTCGCCATCGCGGCGGCCAGCGTCTCCTTGATCGGCGCCTCGTTCGAATGCTTCCGGTAGCCGCGCTTGTGCAGGCCCGCACCGCTCGTGTCGAGCATGACGCTGACCTGATCCTTCAGGATCAAAAACTGGATCTGGCAGAGCGGCCCGGTCTCCGGGAACCGCTCGAGCCGGTACGTCTCCTTCAAAGACTCGACGACCGCCTTTTTGATGACCGCCTGACAGTCCGGCACGCTCATCAGCGCGCTCGAGAGGCAGCGCCCCTTGACGGGGAACGCGTCGTCGCGCCCGATCCAGTCGGTCCACGGCAGCGCCTTCACGCCGTTGAAGAGCGATTCGAAGCTCTTCGCCTCAAACGTGCCGAGCAGAACGAGCACGCGCTCCGCAAAGCGCGAGCGGATATTCGCGCGGGCAATCAGCTCCGGCGAGCCGTCAAACACGACGCGCCCGTTTTCCGGCGTCACCTGCGCCGCGCCCATCTCCCGCAGCTCGTCCGCCACAAGCCCCTCCACGCCCAGAAGGCAGGGGCACACCAATCGATATGCTTTCACTTGCTTTCGTTTCCTCACAATCCTGAATTCTTACAAAAAGTATAGCATAGTTGCATCGCGGCCACAACCGAAAAAGCAAAAAAGTATCCGGACGCCGACCGTTTGCATCCGGATACTCAAAATCGCGTGGACGATTTATGTACTTTTAATAGAACGTCGCGACGGGCTGCTCGGGCGCGTCGGCGGGCTGCATCTCGAGCAGCGTCAGCACCGGACCCTTCTGGCCGTAGAGCTTGTGCCACTTGTACTCGATCTTCAGCCGCATCGTGTACCACTTCCCGTTCTCCGGCATCGCGTCCGCCGCGCACTGCGTCAGCAGGCCGGCAAACTGGATGTCCTCCACGCAGCACGTCATGAGCTGGCGGCCGAAGAAGAACACGCCCGGCTTCATGCGCGGGTTCACCGCGGCGAGGCCCTTGTACTCGACGGTCTTGCCGTCGTACTTCTTCGGCTCCTCGGAGAGGTCGCGGTACCACAGCGCGTAGTCGCCGTCCGCAATCTCGATGACCGGCGCGTCGATGTCGAACGGCAGCGGGTCCTCGATCTCGTCGTACTCGACGTCGCCGCTGACGTACTCGTACGCGATGTCCGGGCGGCGGGAAACACCGCGGACGATCTTGTGAAACGCCATCTTGTCCATATCCCGCGTGAAGCGGTTGAACACGACGAGCTCGCAGCCCGTCAGCTTATCGACGACGAGGCCGCGCATATTCGCGTTGTAGGCGAGGAACGTCGCGGCGTCCGCAAACATGAATTCCTGGTAGACGATCCAGCTTGCGGGCAGGTTGTCGTAAAGGTTCTTGATCTGCCACATGCCGTTGTACTCGATCAGCACGCGGGCCGCCCTGTGCTTTTTGGCGAGCAGCTGCAGCATCTCCGCGTTCAGCTCGTCCTCTTCCTCGATCGTCTCGATGAACACGCTCTGCATGTACGGCTCGTCCGTGTCGTACTCCGTCTCGCCCTCCTCGCAGAGCAGCAGCAGCGTGCGCTGCCCGCTGTGAAAGCGCTTGTCTGCGAGCGTTTCCTTGATAAAACTCGTTTTGCCTGATTCCAAAAAACCGGTGAACAGGTAAACCGGCATCTCCTGCATGGAAAAAACCTGCCTTTCACACTCAGGCGAAGAGCGCCTTGAGCGCTTCCTCGTTGATCTTTGCGCCGATCACGCACAGCCGGCCCATAACGATTGCGCTGCCCGTGCGGACGCTCGCCTCTTCCGGCACATAGTCGAAATGCAGCCATTCGCCGTCCGCGCCGGCGACGATGCCCTTCGCGCGGAGGATCATGCCGTACTTTTCGCTGTCCGAAAGCGCGGCGAGCGCGTTCTCGATCTCTTCCTTCGTAAATTTCCGGGTCGTCTCCACGCCCCAGCTCGTGAACACCTCGTCGGCGTGGTGGTGATCGTGGTGGTGATGGTCGTGGCCGCAGCCGCATTCCTCATCGTGGTCGTGGTGGTGCTCGTGACCGCAGCCACACGCCCCGTCATGGTCGTGGTGATGGTGCTCGTGACCGCAATCGCACGCCCCGTCGTGGTCGTGATGATGGTGCTCGTGCGCTTCCGCTTCAAGCTGCTTCAGCTCCGCGTCCAGCGTGTTGCGGTGCTCCATCGCCTCGAGGATCTGCGCGCCGGAGAGCGCGTCCCACGGCGTCGTGATGATCGTCGCCGTTTCATTGTGCGCGCGCAGCAGCGCGACACAGTCGTCGAGCTTCTTCTGCGCAAGCCCCGCCGTGCGGCTCAGGATGATCGAGTTCGCGTGCTCGATCTGGTCGTTGTAGAATTCGCCGAAGTTCTTCATATACATCTTGCACTTGTTCGCGTCGGCAACCGTCGTGAAGCTGTTCAGCACGACGTCCTCCATGTGCAGGTTCTGCACGGCGCGGATCACGTCGCTGAGCTTGCCGACGCCGGACGGCTCGATCAGGATGCGGTCCGGGTGGAACTGCGCGAGCACCTGCTGCAGCGCCTTGCCGAAGTCGCCGACGAGGCTGCAGCAGATGCAGCCGGAATTCATCTCGGTAATCTCAATGCCGGCGTCCTGCAGAAAGCCGCCGTCGATCGCGATCTCGCCGAACTCGTTCTCGATCAGGACGAGCTTTTCGCCCTGAAACGCCTCCGCGATCAGCTTCTTGATCAGCGTCGTCTTGCCGGCGCCGAGAAAGCCGGAAAAAATGTCGATTTTTGTCATATGCGCAAACGTCCTTTCCATTTTACATTTGACGGATTCAACTTGCTCTGTTCTTTCCGATCTTTTATTTTACGGCTTTCGGCGCAAACTTGCAAGGGCTGCAGAAAAATGTTTACATTTTCCCCTGCGCGTCCCTTTCGCGGCACCGTCAGAACAGGCGGAAAGCAGACGTAAATTGCGGCAATTCCGACTTTAAGGTCACGCGGTCTCCCGCGCCGGCGACCGCAAGCAGGATCTCCCGCTCGTCCCGAAAACCCGCCGCCTGCATCTGCTTTTGCTGCCACGCGCGGTCCTTGCCGGCCCTTTTCAGCGCTTCCTCCACGACGTGCCCGTCGAGGATCACGTCGTACAGCAGCTCCGCCGGCTCCACCGCCGCGCCGGCGTCCTTCGGCGTGTAGGGGCGGTTTTCCGCAAAGGGCAGGAAGCTGACATTTCCGTTGTGCTCGAACACGGCGCCGCTAACCTCTGACAAATCGAAATAACCGGCAAGGCGCGCCATGGCCTGGAACTCGGACAGGTCGAGGTGCGCCGCCTTGAGGCCGGCGCGGTGCAGCTTGCCGTTGCGCATCAGGACGATCGGCTTGCCCGCAAGCCACGCACGCGCGCGCAGCGATTTGTTCGTCGCCGCCGAAGTCGCGACCGCGACAAGCGCGTAGATCGCCATGGCCAGCGCGCAGCCCCACGGGTCCTTGTCGATGTCGGTCGCCATCTCGGCCGCGATCGACCCGATCGTGATCCCGACGATGTAGTCGAACAGATTGAGCTGGGCAATCTGCTTATTGCCCATGAGCTTGGTCAGCAGAAACAGAAAGACGATGGACACAAGCGTGACCAGAATAACCTTCGGCACGGCGTTTCCCCCTTACCACAGTTTCCCTTTAGTCTGCGCGCTTTTTGCCGGATCATCCCCTGCCCCGCATTCAAATTGTAAGCGCCGCAGAAAAAATTTTCTCCGGGCCTGTCAGCATTTGCGGGCGGCCGCGCGTCTATAAGGGTGAAAGACAAAAAATACCGCGCGGCGCCGATGCAGGCGCTTCCCGCGCGGCTACTGCTCCCTGTCAATTCCGGTCAGGGCTATACCCAGATCCTCGCGATGGAGCCGGAATAAAGCCCCGGCATTTTACGGTCGGATAAACGAAAACTCAATAAACGAAAGCTGAAAAAAGGAGCGGACGCCCTGCGGCGTCCGCTCCATCGCTTTTATACAGGCCTTATTCCTTCGGCGTCAGGTCAAAATCCTCCGGCAGCAGCGTTTCGAGATTCTGCTGCGTCAGAGCGGAGACGTCGCCGGCCGTGAGGCGGCGCGACTGGTTGAGGATCGCGTCCTCGACGAGGTTCCGCGCCATGCGCCCGTTGCCGGCCGTGCGCGCGTCCGCGGCCTGACGCGCTGCAAAATACGCCGTGAGCGGCGCATCGCAGGCCGCGTCGAGCGCGTAGCCCTTGTTCTCTACCGTGATGCGCGTGATGCGCAGCAGCTCCTCCGCCGTGTAGTCCGGGAACTCGATGATGTTCGGGAAGCGCGATTTCAGGCCGGAATTCGCCGTGAGGAATTCCTCCATCTCCCGAGAGTAGCCCGCGAGGATGACGATCAGGTTCTGGCGGTTGTCCTCCATGCCCTTAACGATCGTGTCGATCGCCTCGAGGCCGAAGCTGTCGTCGGCGCCGCGGTACAGCGCGTACGCCTCGTCGATGAACAGCACGCCGCCGATCGCCGAGCGGATCACCTGCTGCGTCAGCGGCGCGGTGTGGCCGACGTACTTGCCGACGAGGTCGGCGCGCGTGACTTCGACGAGCTGCCCGCCCGTCAGCACGCCCATCGCCTTCAGGTAGCGCGAGACGAGCCGCGCGATCGTCGTCTTGCCGGTGCCGGGGTTGCCGGTGAAGATCATGTGCATCGCGGGCACGTCGGCCTTCATGCCGCGGCTCTCGCGCAGCCGCTGGATGACGTAGTTCTGCTCCAGCGAGAGCACGTAGTCCTTGACCTCCCGCAGCCCGACGATGCGGTCCATCTCCGCCTTGACGGCCTCGACGGCCGCCTGGTTC
>USBH01000135.1 GCA_900552925.1 uncultured Oscillospiraceae bacterium | reverse complement strand
GCGTCAGATGTGTATAAGAGACAGGGGGATGATCCAATATGGCGAAAAAGCGAAAATTCTTTAAGCGGCAGGCCGGCCGGCACGCCGCGGCGCCGGAGACGCAGCCGGACCTGCAGGAGACGGAGCTGCCGGAAAGCGGCGGTCCGGACGCGCCCGACGCGGTCGAGCATCCGGCGCTGCAGAAGGCGCCGCCGCCGCGCGTCTCGAAGGCGGTCTATAAAATCGCGGCGGTTCTGCTCGCGGCGATCGTGGTCCTGCTCGTGATCGAGAACTGGGAGAACCTCACGCCGGGCAACATCGGCAACTGGATCCGCACCAAGGCGGTCGGCCTCGGCTTCGGCGACGGCTACCCGGCGGAGCTCGTCGGCAGCGCGGCGGATGCGGGCAACTTCGGCGTGAACGGCGGCAACGTCTACGTCGTCAGCGACACGGCGCTCACCGTGATGAACAGCTCGGCAAAGACGCTTTTCACGGCGCGCCACAGCTACAACAACCCGGCGGTCTCCGCCGCGAGCGACCGCTACCTGCTCTACAACATGGGCGGCACGGGCTATCAGGTGGAGACGGTGTCGGGCACGCAGGTCTCCGGCACGAGCGAAAACGGGGACATCACGACCGGCGTCATCGCCGATTCCGGAAAGTTCGCGCTCGCGCTGCAGCCGGCGGACATGGCCTCGCAGCTCTGCGTGTACAATAAGGACGGCAGCCTGCAGTACCAGTACAATTTTGCCGATACCTACATCAACGCGGTCGCGCTGAACAGCGACGGCACGCGCGGGGCGGTCGCCTCGGTGACGAGCCGCAACGGCAGCCTCGTCACGCGCATCACGGTGCTCGATTTCTCCGAGACCGAGCCGATCGCCGAATACGAGAGCGAAAACAACCTCGTGCTCGGCCTGACCTGGACCGCGGACAACCGCATCCTCGCCGTGGGCGACCAGGCTGCGCTCGTCAGCGACGGCAGCTTCGCGTTTGAGTCCTGCAGCTACGACGGGCGCACGGTCACATCCTACTGCCTGACCGATTCGCGCGCGGTCGTCTCGGTTTCGAACTACGCCTACGGCGGCGACAGCACGCTGCTGATCTTCGGCAGCAGCGCGCAGCCGGTGGAGGCGGCGCTGCCCGGCCGCGCCGCGTGGCTCTCCTCGTCCGGCTCCAAGGTGGCGGCGCTGCTCGCCGACCGGGTGGTGTCCGTGGACCTCACGACCGGCCGGGTCGAGGCGGCCTGCGAGGATGTGTCGGACACGAAGGGCATCGCGATGGGCGACGAAAGCACCGTCTACATGCTGGGCGTGCAGGAGATTCGGAAAGAAAATCTTAAGGTAATTCCCGCCGAGGAGGAGTTGTCCTCGGCCGCCTGATGTGATATACTAACCTTGTTGAAAAGGAGATGAACTGCATATGCACTTTGTTTTGGATGCCGGCGTGCTCCTTGTCATCATTCTGCTGGCCGTTGTCGGCGCGAAAAAGGGATTCATCAAATCCTGCGCGGACTTCTGCGGCTCGCTGCTTGCGATGATCGGCGCGGGCGTCCTGAGCGGCCCTGCGGCGGAATGGGTTTACAGCGCGTTCTTCCGCACGGCGCTTGAGGAAAAGATCACCACGGCCGTCGCGGGCCTCGGCGCGGCGGACGCCGTCGACACGGTTTTCAGCGATTTCCCGGACGTGATCCAGCGCGCATTGAACGCCGCCGGCATCACGGAGGGCAGCGTCATGGCGCAGCTGCAGAGCGGCGCCGAGGGCGTCGCGCAGGGCATCACAAACGCGCTCAGCCCGATGCTGATCGGCCTGATCCGCGTTCTGGCCATGCTCGTGCTCTTCCTCCTGCTGACGATCGCGATCCGCGCGGTTGCGACGCTGCTGACCGGCCTCTTCGAGCTGCCGGTGCTGCACGGCCTCAACAGCGTGCTCGGCGCCGTGTTCGGCTGCCTGCTTGCGGTTCTGTTTCTCTGGATCGGCCTGGCCTGTGTGCAGGTGTTCCTGCCGATGCTCGGCACCGACATCCAGAACGCCTTCCAGACGGTGCTCGGCGAATCTGTTTTCGCCGAAGCGCTGTACCGATTTAATCCGGCCTACTTACTAATCGGGTAAGGGCTGAAAGGAAATGTGGAGATTATGGAAATTCAGGAAAGGGAAATGAAAATGTCTTTAGAGAAATCCGGTGAAAAAAAGCTGCGCAACAAGAATCTGACCGTGCCGAACGCCATGTCGGTGTTTCGCATTCTGGTCATCCCGTTTTTTGCGTACTTCTTCCTCACGGATCATCTGGCCGCGGCGGTCGTCGCGCTGCTGCTCTCGGGTCTTTCCGACGCGCTGGACGGCCTTGTCGCGCGGCGCTTCAACCAGATCACCGAGCTCGGCAAGATGCTGGACCCGCTGGCCGACAAGCTGACGCAGGGCGCGGTGGCGGTCTGCATCGCGATCCGCTACCCCTCGATCTGCCCGCTGCTGTTCCTGCTCGTCACAAAAGAGCTCGTGATGCTCTGCGGCGCGTGCTTCCTGCTGCACCGCGGCAAGAAGCCCTGCGCGGCCAAGTGGTACGGCAAGGTTTCGACCACGCTGTTCTACGTGTCGATGGTGCTGATCGTCGTCATGGACGGCTTCATGCAGGTGCCGACCGAGATCTTCAACCTCGTATCCAATATTGCGCTGATCGTGACCGCAGCGTTCATGCTGTACACGTTCGTGCGGTATTTCGGCGTCTTTCGCGAGATCCTTCGCAGCAAGGACGGCCAATATGATTTGAATCTGCCCGAAGAGATTCGGGCGAAAAAGCAGAAGCCGTAAAGGCTTTTTGCGCTTTCAGAAAGGATATTTCAGAATATGATGATGTGTACTCGATGCAAGAAAAGACCGGCAGTCGTTTTTGTATCGCCTTCCACCGACATGAGCGCGACGCAGGGCTACTGCCTCGTCTGCGCGAAAGAGCTCGGGATCAAGCCGGTCAACGATATCATGGAGAAAATGGGCATCACGGAGGAGCAGCTCGAGGCGATGACCGAGAGCATGTCCAGCCTGATGAACCCGGAGGACGGCGGCTTCGAGCCGGGCGGCGCGGTGCCGTTCCCCTCCGAGCTGCTCGGCCAGTTCGGCATGAACGCCGACGGCGACGGCACGATACAGGAGCGCGACGCGGCGAACGGGCAGACTGAAAACCGCGGCGCCAAGAAGGAGAACTTCCACAAGTCGAAGCGCAAGCACATCGCGGCGTACTGCACCGACCTGACGATGAAGGCGCGCCGCGGCGAGCTCGACAATATCATCGGGCGCGAGCGCGAGATCGAGCGCGTGGTGCAGATCCTCTCGCGCCGCACGAAGAACAACCCGTGCCTGATCGGCGAGCCGGGCGTCGGCAAGACGGCGGTCGCCGAGGGCCTTGCGCTGCGCATCGCGGCCGGCGAGGTGCCGGCGAAGCTGCGCAAGAAGGAAGTGCAGCTTCTGGACCTGACGGCGCTTGTCGCGGGCACGCAGTTCCGCGGCCAGTTTGAAAGCCGCATCAAGGGCCTTGTCGACGAGGTGAAGCAGGACGGCAACATCATCCTGTTCATCGACGAGGTGCACAACCTTGTCGGCACCGGCGACGCGGAGGGCAGCATGAACGCCGCGAACATCCTGAAGCCGGCGCTTTCCCGCGGCGAGATCCAGGTGATCGGCGCGACGACGTTCGCCGAATACCGCAAGTATATTGAAAAAGACGCGGCGCTCGAACGCCGCTTCCAGCCCGTCACGGTGACGGAGCCGTCCATCGAGGACGCGGCGGCGATCATCCGCGGCATCAAGGGCTACTATGAAAAGTACCACAACGTCCGCGTGTCCGACGCGATCGCGAAGCGCATCGTCGTGCTTTCGGAGCGCTACATCAGCGACCGCTACCTGCCGGACAAGGCGATCGACCTGCTCGACGAGGCCTGCGCCTGCGCCGCGCTGCGCAACAAAAAGCTCGCGGAATTCGAGGAGACGACGCTCGACCTCGAGAAGGAGCAGTCGAAGCTCACGGAGATCGAAAACGCGCAGAGCGTCGACTACGAGGCGCTTGCGGAGGCCAAGTACAAGGTCGCTTCGCTCACGGAAAAGCTCGACGCGTTCGAGCCGGAGGAGGTCACGGCCGCGGTCAACGAGGCGGACCTCGCCTATGTGATCGAGCTGTGGACCGGCATCCCGGCCGCGAAGATCGAGCAGAGCGAGCTGGGCAAGCTCGCGCACATCGAGGAGAAGCTCAAGGAGAAGATCATCGGGCAGGACGAGGCCGTGCAGGCCGTTTCGGCCGCGATCCGCCGCAGCCGCGTGCAGATCAACCCGCGCCGCCGCCCGGCTTCGTTCATCTTCGTCGGCCCCACGGGCACCGGCAAGACCGAGCTCGTGCGCGTGCTCTCGAAGGAGCTGTTCGACTCGCCCGAAACGCTGATCCGCCTCGACATGTCCGAGTTCATGGAGAAGCACTCGGTCTCGAAGATCATCGGCTCGCCGCCGGGCTACGTCGGCTACGACGAGGCCGGCCAGCTCACCGAAAAGGTGCGCCGCCGCCCGTACTCGGTCCTGCTGTTCGACGAGATCGAAAAGGCGCATCCGGACGTCATGAACATCCTGCTGCAGATCCTCGACGAGGGCCGCATCACCGACGCGCACGGCCGCACGGTCAACTTTGAGAACACCGTCATCGTGATGACCTCGAACGCGGGCAGCAACAACCGCGAGGCGCTGGTCGGCTTCAACCGCACGGCGGCGGACGCCAGCCGCGAAAAGGCCATGCGCGCGCTTTCCGAATTCCTGCGGCCCGAGTTCCTGAGCCGCGTCGATGAAGTCATCGTGTTCCGCCCGCTCGACGAGGCGGACTACAGGAAGATCGCCGTCCTGATGCTGAACGAGTACGTCGGCACGCTCGGCGAGCGCGGCATCACGCGCAAGTGGAGCGACGAGGCCGTCAACTGGATCGCCCACAAGGCGGTCGGCGGCAAGAGCGGCGCGCGCGACATTCGCACTGTCTCTTATACACATCTGACGCTGCCGACGAATTAGACGGTGTAGA
>USBH01000134.1 GCA_900552925.1 uncultured Oscillospiraceae bacterium | reverse complement strand
AGCGTCAGATGTGTATAAGAGACAGGATCATGGTGGCGACGCTGCCGATTGTCGGCGCGATCACGTTCTACGTCTCGCGCAAGGGCGCGCGGCTTTTCCGCATCGTGCAGAAGGCCTCGGACGCCATGCTGCGCGTCGTGCGCGAAAACGCCACCGGCATCCGCGTCATCAAGGCGCTCTCGAAATCCGCGTATGAGCGCGAACGCTTCAAGCGCGTCAACGACGACCTGACCGAAAAGGAGCGCACCGCCGAAAAGACGATGGCGCTGATCAACCCGGTCATGAGCCTGCTTCTGAACCTCGGCATCGTCGCCGTCATCGCGGCGGGCGCCGTGCGCGTCAACAACGGCACGACCGAGATCGGCAAGATCATCGCGTTCATGAACCTGTTCACGATCGTGCTGAACGCGCTGATGGCGATCAACCGCATGTTCACGATGCTTTCCCGCGCGGCGGCCTCCTCGGCCCGCGTGCTCGAGGTGCTCGACACGCCGGTCGAGCTTTACGAGACCGAGCCGCACTACAGCTTTTTGCCGGAAAACGCGCCGCACATCGCGTTCCGCGACGTGACGTTCCGCTACGACCGCGGCAGCTTCACGGTGCGCGGCCTCAACTTTACGCTGCAGCGCGGCGAAACGCTCGGCATCATCGGCGCGACCGGCGCGGGCAAGTCGACGATCGTCCGCGCCCTGATGCGCTACTACGACGTCAAGTCGGGCGCGATCGAGATCGACGGCGTCGACATCCGCGACTATGCGACGACCGACCTGCGCGCGAAGTTCGGCGTCGTGTTCCAGAACGACACGCTGTTTAAAGATACGATCCGCGAGAACATCCGCCTCGGCCGCAGCCTTTCGGACGAGGAGCTGCTCGAGGCCGCGCGCCGCGCACAGGCGCTCGACTTCATTCAGGCGCAGGGCGGGCTGGACGCGCCGGTGGCCATCAAGGGCGCGAACCTGTCCGGCGGGCAGAAGCAGCGGCTGCTGATTGCCCGCGCGCTGGCCGGCAGCCCGGAGATCCTCGTGCTGGACGATTCCTCGAGCGCGCTCGACTACAAGACGGACGCGCGCCTGCGTGAGGAGATCCGCCTGCACTACGCTTCGGCGACGAAGATCATCGTTGCGCAGCGCGTCAGCTCGATCATGCACGCGGAAAAGATCCTCGTCATGGAGAACGGGCGCGTCATCGGCATGGGCACGCACGACGAGCTGATGGAAACCTGCCCGCTTTACCGCGAGATCGGCGACTCGCAGATCGGCGACCGGCGGCCGGAATCCGTCGGCGGAGAGGGGGTGCTCGCGTGAAAGAGAAAACCAAGATGAAAAAGACCGCGATCCTCTCGCGCCTGCTGCCGTACCTGCTGCGCTACAAAATGCTGCTTATCACCTGCATTCTGCTGAGCATCGGCGGCAACCTGCTCGCGCTCGCGGGCCCGTACGTCTCCGGCCTTGCGGTCGACGCGATGGAGCTCGGCACCGGCAAGGTCGATTTCTCGAGCGTCGGGTTTTATTCGGTCCTGATGGTGCTCCTGTACATCGCCTCGGCCGTGCTGTCCTACGCGCTGACAAGGCTCATGATCGTCATCAGCCGCAGGGTCGTCAACACGATGCGGCGCGACGTGTTCAACAAGCTCACCGAGCTGCCGGTCGGTTACTTCGACACGAACCAGACCGGCGACATCCTGAGCCGCATTTCCTATGATATCGACACGATCAACACCTCGCTCTCGAACGACATCGTGCAGGTCTTCGCGAGCGTCGTGACGGTCGTCGGCGCGCTCGCCATGATGCTGGCGATTTCGCCGGTGCTCGTGCTCGTGTTCGTCGTGACGGTCCCGCTTTCGTTCCTGCTCACGAAAAAGATCACCGGCTTCACGCGCCCGCTGTTCCGCAGACGCTCCGCGAAGCTCGGCGAGCTGAACGGCTTCGTCGAGGAGATGATCAGCGGGCAGAAGACGCTGCGCGCCTACAGCCAGGAGGAGCACACGATCGAAAAGCTCGACCGCCAGAACGACGAGACCGTCGAGGCGTACTACAAGGCCGACTATTACGGCAGCCTGGTCGGCCCCTCGGTCAACTTCGTCAACAACCTTTCGCTCTCGCTCGTCAGCTTTTTCGGCGCGATTCTGTACCTCGGCGGCGCGATCTCGATCGGCAACATCTCGTCCTTCGTGCTGTACTCGAGAAAGTTCAGCGGCCCGATCAACGAGGTCGCCAACATCGTCGGCGAGCTGCAGTCCGCCTTTTCGGCGGCGGAGCGCGTGTTCCGCCTGCTCGACGAGCCGCCGGAGCCGGCCGACACGGCGAACGCCGTCGACCTCAAGGCCGCCGGCGGCGAGGTCGAGCTTGCGCACGTCAATTTCGGCTATACGCCCGACCGGCAGATCATCAAGGACCTTTCGCTCCACGTGCCGAAGGGCGCGCTGATCGCGATCGTCGGCCCGACGGGCGCCGGCAAGACGACGATCATCAATCTGCTCATGCGCTTTTACGACGTGGACAGCGGCGAGATCCGGCTGGACGGCCGCCCGGTGCGCGACCTGACGCGCCGGAGCCTGCGGCTCAATTACTCGATGGTCCTGCAGGACACCTGGCTGTTCAGCGGCACGGTGTTTGAAAACATCGCCTACGGCAGCGAGACGGCCACGCGCGCCGACGTGGAGCGCGTCTGCCGGGCGTGCGGCATCCACGAGTACATCATGACGCTGCCCGAGGGCTACGACACCGTGCTCGACGACGACGGCTCGAACATCTCGAAGGGCCAGAAGCAGCTGATGACGATCGCGCGCGCGATGCTGCTCGACGCCTCGCTCCTGATCCTCGACGAGGCGACCTCGAACGTCGACACGCGCACCGAGCAGCGCATCCAGAAGGCGATGCGCACGCTGATGGCGGACAAGACCTGCTTCGTCATCGCGCACCGGCTTTCGACGATCCGCAACGCCGACATGATCCTCGTCGTGCGCGACGGCGAAATCGTCGAGCGCGGCACGCACGATTCGCTGATGGCGCAGGATTCTTTCTACAAGCAGCTGTACAATGCGCAGTTCGCCTGACGCAATCTGAATAAAATCTTAACATTTTTTGAAACCGCTTGAAATTGCTTTGTCACCGTCCTATAATTTGCGTTGATTATGGAAAAAGGGGATGAGGCGTATCAAGCGGTTTCGCGCGTTTATCAGGAATAACCGGACGGCCTTCGGCTGCCTGCTCGGTGCGCTGCTGCTCGATATCGTGATCGAGCTTCTGTACCGGCAGAGCCTTTCCGCCTTCTGGGCGTATCTTTCGGCGCGGCCGGTCGCCTTTCTTGTGAATGTGCTGATCCTCACGCTCTGCCTTTCGCTGTGCATGTTCGCGAAGCGGAAGTGGTTCTGGGCCGTGCTGATCGGCGCGGTGTGGGCGGGCCTCGGCATCGCGAACATGTATGTGCTGAGCTACCGCGTCTCGCCGCTCTCGGCGATCGACTTTGCGATTTTGCAGCTCGACTGGTCGTTTATCGGGATCTACATGAGCGTGCCGGTGTTCATTTTGCTCGTCATAGCCGTGCTGCTGCTCATTGCCGGCCTCGTGCTTCTGTACCGGCGCTCGCCGAAAAGCCCGGTGCAGCCGCGCCGCAGCATTGTGACGATCTGCATTCTGCTGCTCTCGGTCGCGCTCCTGCCCGAGCTGCCGCTCGCCGCCGGCTTTGCGGGCAACGCGTATACGGACGTCATCACGCTCACCGAGCGGTACGGCTTTGTCTACACGTTCTCGCGCAGCCTCATCGACGTCGGCATCGACCGGCCGGAGGATTACTCGGCCCGCCGGATCCACGCGATCGCCGAGGACGTGCTCAGGACGGAGACGAAAACGCCGGAGGTGACGCCGAACATCATCTTCCTGCAGCTCGAGTCGTTCTTCGACGTCAACCATCTGGAGGGCGTGACGTTTTCCGAGGACCCGGTGCCGTATTTCCGCGCGCTGAAGGAAAACGGCCCGAGCGGCTTTTTCACGGCGCCGTCGGTCGGCGCGGGCACCGCGAACACCGAGTTCGAGGTGATGACGCAGATGAACGTCCACGACTTCGGCACCGGCGAATACCCGTACAAGACGATTCTGCAGGACACCACCTGCGAGTCGATCGCATACAATTTAAAGGAGCTCGGCCTTTCGACCCATGTGCTGCACAACAACACGGCCACGTTCTACGACCGGGACAAGGTGTTCTCGAAGCTCGGCTTCGACTCGTTCACCTCGATTGAGTACATG
The DNA here is from genome assembly GCA_900552925.1 of uncultured Oscillospiraceae bacterium. Classification (GTDB taxonomy): domain Bacteria; phylum Bacillota; class Clostridia; order Oscillospirales; family Acutalibacteraceae; genus Hominenteromicrobium; species Hominenteromicrobium gallistercoris. The sequence goes on along the minus strand of USBH01000134.1, from coordinate 794 downwards.
AACGATGTCGAGTACAACGAGATCGGCTGGGCCAAGGACAGCATCCTGACCGGGGAGATCCTCGACCTGCTGGATTCCACCGCGTCGCGCGATTTGATCTACACGATCTCGGTGCAGCCGCACGGCGCGTACCCGACCGACAGCGAATCGGACGGGATCCGGGTGCTTTCGGGCATCGAGGACGAAGCGCTGCGCAGCGAGATGGAGTATTACGCGACGCAGCTGCAGGAGGTCGACGATTTCCTGCGTGCGCTGACCGCGGCGCTCGAGGCGCTGGACGAGCCGACCGTGCTCGTCGTCTACGGCGACCACATGCCGAGTCTGGAGATCGAGGAAAGCGAGCTCGACAGCGGGAACCTGTACACGACGGAATACGCCGTCTGGGCGAACTTTCCGCTCGAGGCCGAGGACAAGGACGTCAAGGCGTACCAGCTCGCGTCGCATGTGCTGGAGATGCTCGGCATCAACAACGGCACGCTGACGAAGTTCCACCAAATGAACGCGTGGAGCGGCGCCTACGAGACGGAGCTGCGCACGCTGCAGTACGACATGCTGTACGGCGACCGCGTCGTGTACGGCGGGGAAAACCCGTTCGAGGAGACGGACATGCGCTTCGGCACGCGGGACGTGGTGCTGCACCGCGCGGCGGTCCGCGGCGATACGCTGACCGCCTACGGCGAGAATTTCACGCCGTACAGCGCGATCTACATCGACGGCGCGCGGTATGAAACCACATTCGTTTCCGCTGTCTCTTATACACATCTGACGCTGCCGACGAATTAGACGGTGTAGAT
>USBH01000133.1 GCA_900552925.1 uncultured Oscillospiraceae bacterium | reverse complement strand
TCTACACCGTCTAATTCGTCGGCAGCGTCAGATGTGTATAAGAGACAGGCATCGTCTACAGCGTCTACAAGATCGCCACCGCGAGCACCTCGGTCACCAAGGCGATGATCCGCTCGTACAGCAAGATGAGAAGCCGCAAGGCGGCCTATTACTTCTACGAGGGCGATTTCCGCATCACCGGCCTGCAGGCCTCGAACCTGCACCCGTACTTCCAGATTACCCGGATGTACGAGACGAAGGAATACTTCTATATGTATTTCGGCGAGGAGAACACCTACTTCATCGCAAAAGACGGCTTTGAGCAGGGCGACGCCGAGAGCTTCCGCGAATTCATGCGCGAAAAGATCGGCAAGCGCCTTAAGTGACGGATACAACAAAATAACAGCAATCTGCAACAAATTCAGAATGCCGGAACCGGCTGCGGATGGTACAATCTGTTGGAAAGCCGATTCCGGAATCAAAGGGGAACCCACATGATCGGAATCATCGGAGCAATGGAAATGGAAATCGCGGGGCTCGTCTCCGCACTGGAAGCGCCGGAGACGGCGGTGTGCTGCGGCCAGCGGTTCACAAGCGGCAGGCTCGGCGGCGTGCCGGTCGTCGTCGCGAAGTGCGGCGCGGGCAAGGTGAACGCCGCCATGTGCGCGGCGGCCATGCTGCTGCGCTATGCGCCGTCGCTCGTCGTCAGCACGGGCGTGGCGGGCGGCATCGGCCCGGGCGTGAAGATCGGCGACCTCGTCGTCGCGTCGCACGCCGTGCAGTACGACTACGACACGACGGCGATCGGCGAGCCGAAGGCGTACGTCAATGTGGCCGGCACGGAGATGACTGAGCTGCCCACGAGCGAAAAGCACAACGGCATCCTCGCGCAGTACGCCGCGGACATTTACAGCGGCGTGCACCGCGGCGTCATCGCGACGGGCGACCGCTTTGTCGCGGACCCCGCCTTCTGCGAGGCGCTGCGCGCGGAGTTCGGCGCGGTGGCCTGCGAGATGGAGACCGGCGCGATCGCCCACGTCTGCGCGGCGAACGGGACGCCGTTCTGCGGCCTGCGCGCGATTTCCGACAATGCGAACGACGACGGCAAGGTGGATTTTCTGACCTTTGCCCGGGATTCGGCTGAAAAATGCATCGCGCTGCTCAAGGCGTCCGCTGCGGCGCTGGCGCGCGCGGAATAAAAACCGGAAAGGAAATCACACGGAATGCAGAACAAATACCTTGCCATGACGCCGCCGATGGGCTGGAACTCATGGAACACCTTCACCTGGAATATCAACGAAGCGCTTGTTTGCGGCGCCGCCGACGCCCTGTGCGAAAGCGGGCTGCGCGACAAGGGCTATGAATACATCGTCGTCGACGACTGCTGGAGCCTCAAGCAGCGCGACGAAAACGGCCGCCTTGTCGCCGACCCGGAAAAGTTCCCGAACGGCATGAAGGCCGTTGCCGACTACGTCCACGCAAAGGGCCTCAAATTCGGCATGTACTCTTGCTGCGGCACGCACACCTGCGCGGGCTACCCCGGCAGCTTCGAGCATGAATTCGACGATGCGGAGCAGTTTGCCGCCTGGGGCGTCGATTACCTCAAGTACGACAACTGCTACAAGCCGCAGCACGTCGACGGCGAGATCCTCTACAAGCGCATGTCGCTCGCGCTGCGCAACTCGGGCCGTGACATCGTGCTTTCGGCCTGCAACTGGGGCCACGAGGACGTGCACAGCTGGATCCGCGGCTCCGGCGCGCAGCTGTTCCGCTCGACCGGCGACATTCAGGACAACTGGCAGTCCGTCAAGAACCTGTTCCTCTCGCAGCTCGACAAGACCGCGTTTTCCGGCCCGTACTGCCACAACGACATCGATATGCTCGTGGTCGGCATGCACGGCTCGAGCAACAACGAGTTCATCGGCGCGCTGGGCGCCTGCACCGACATCGAGTACCGCACGCACTTCGCGCTCTGGGCGATCATGGGCTCGCCGCTGATGATCGGCTGCGACGTGCGCAGCATGTCTGCGGCGACGCTCGAAACGCTCGGCAACGAGGACCTGATCCGCATCAACCAGGATATCGAGTGCCGCGGGCCGTACTGCATCCGCCAGTGGAACAACCCGGAGAACGTCATGGCGCTCGTCAAGCCGCTTTCGGACGGCACGCTCGCGATCTGCTTCGTAAACCTCGGCGACGTGAAGAGCGAGATGTCGCTGCAGTTCTGGGATATGGGCATCCCCTATGCGGCAAACCGCGGTCTGGAGTTCTACAACTGCTATACAAAGGAAAACGAGGGCAAGTTTGCGGAGCGCTACGTCGCGGTGGTCGAGCCGCACGACTCGATGGTGTTCATCGCGAGGCCGGTGAAGCTCCGCTGATGGCGAATTACAGGACCTGCCGCAGCTGCGGCGCGCCGCTCGGCGGCGACGACATCGCGATCTACCGCAAGCTCGTCTACCGCGGCGCGGAGGACTTCCTCTGCATCGCGTGCCTTGCGGACTACTTCCGCTGCCCGCGGGAGGAGATCGAAAAGCGGATCCGCTACTACCGCGAGAGCGGCACCTGCACGCTGTTCCGCTGACGGAGCGGCGCGCGCGCTTTCCGGCCCCGCCCGCGCGCAGGATTTTTGAAAGGGGATTGGAGCATGAAGATTTACGATCTTTCCAAAGAGCTGTTTTCGGCCGCAGTGTTCCCGGGCGACCCGGCGCCGGCCAAAACGCCGTTCTGCACGATTTCACAGACGTGCCCGTGCAACCTGACCGTGCTGACGCTCGGCAGCCACAACGGCACGCACATGGACGCGCCGAAGCACTTCGTGGCGGGCGCGAAGGACATCGCGCAGGTGCCGCTTGAAAAATGCGTCGGCCCGTGCAAGGTCGCGCGCTTCGACGGCCTGCTGACGGCGGCGGATGCGAACCGCCTGCTGGCGGACGGCACAAAGCGGCTTCTGATCCGCGGGGAGATCGAGATCTCGGTCGAGGCGGCAGAGGCCTTTGCCGAAGCCGGCCTGTGGTTCCTCGGCGTCGAGGGCATGACGGTCGGCGGCCGCGACACCGGCGCCGCCGTGCACCGCGCGCTGCTTTCGGCGGAGATCGCGCTGCTCGAGTCCGCCGTGCTTTCCGCGGTGCCCGCGGGGACGTACTTCCTCTCCTGCGTGCCGCTCAACATGCAGGGGCTGGACGGCTCGCCCTGCCGCCCGCTGCTGATCGATTTTGAAGAGAAAGGATAACCGTCATGCCCGAAACCATCGTCATTTCGAATTCTGTTTTTATTGTGCTGAGCCTTGAGCTCCTGTTTTCGCTCGCGCTGCCGATCGCGGCCATCGTCGTCTGGAAAAAGAAGGCGGATGTCAGCCTACGCCCGTGCGTGCTGGGCGCTGTGGCGTTTTTCGTCTTCGCGGTCGTGCTGGAACAGATCATCCATTTCCTCGTGCTCGGCCTGAACGGCACGGTGTCGGATTTCATTCTGAGCCGGCCGTGGCTCTACGCCGTTTACGGCGGCTTCATGGCGGGCTTCATCGAGGAGAGCGCGCGCTTCCTCGTGTTCAAGACGATGATGCGCGATAACGTAGGCCGCGAGAACGCCGTCAGCTACGGGCTCGGCCACGGCGGCCTCGAGTGCTTCAGCGTCCTCGGCATGACGATGATCTCCAACCTCATGCTCGCCGTGATGTTCAATTCCATCGGCGCGGAGGAGTTCATCGCGCAGTATGCGCCGGGGCAGACGGCGGCGATTTCCGAGGCCATTGCGGGCATCAACGCGATCGACCCCGCAGCGGCGGCGCTCGCCTGCTTTGAGCGCGCCTGCTCGATGGCGCTGCAGGTGGAGCTTTCCATCCTCGTGTTCGGCGCGGTGCACCTGAACAAGTTCTGGCTGTATCCCGTCAGCATTCTGCTCCACATGGGCGTTGATTTCTTCGCGGCGCTTTATCAGACCGGCACGCTGAGCGCGCTGTGGGTCGTGGAGGTTCTGCTCGCGGCTTACGTGGTGGCGCTGTTCTTTGCGGCGCGGACCGTGTACAAAAAGCTGCCGCCCGAGGCGCCGACGAAGATGCTCGACCATTTCGGCCGGGTCGTATCCGGCTGAATTCCGCCCGCACATTCCGCTTCTTGCCGCTTGCGACAAACGGAGGCGCAGAGTGCCGCTGAATTTTATGCTTTTGCATAAAAACCGTAAAAACTATTGAAAAAAGGCGCAAAATCCCGTAAAATAGGCTTGTATGTGAACAGTGGAGCAAAAACTCGGAGGTGCGGAAATGGTCAATCGAATGTACGGTTTTATCGGTTCCGCCGCGGGGCTTTGCGACCAATTTTAAAGTATAAGGCTGTGTGTATCGCACAGCCTATTTCTTTTGCACGCAGCATGGCTGCGATTTCTGGAAGGATTGGTGAATTTTCATGAGTAAAAAAGTAGCAGTGATCATGGGCAGCGACAGCGATTTCCCGATCGTATCGCCGGCGATCAAGCGTCTGAAGAGCTTCGGCATCCCGGTTGAGGTCCGCGTGATGAGCGCGCACCGCACGCCGGACGCAGCGGCGGAATTTTCGAAGAATGCGAAGGTCGAGGGCTTCGGCGTCATCATTGCGGCGGCCGGCAAGGCGGCGCACCTCGGCGGCGTGCTTGCGGCGCACACGACGCTGCCGGTCATCGGCATCCCGGTGAAGTCCTCCACGCTCGACGGGCTCGACGCGCTGCTCTCCACCGTGCAGATGCCCTCCGGCATCCCGGTCGCGACCGTCGCGATCGACGGCGCGGACAACGCAGCCATCCTTGCGGCGCAGATGCTCGCGCTCTCCGACGATTCGATCGCCGCGCAGCTCGAGCAGATGAAGGTCGACATGGAAAAGGGCGTCGCGAAGAAGAACGAGGCGCTGCAGGCTAAGGTCGCGGCGCTGTAAATCGGCGCGGCAGGACAGGAAGGCTGGAATATGAACAAAACGATTCTGAAAAAATACGCGCGCCTCGTCGTCCGCATGGGCGTCAACATCAAGAAGGGGCAGGGCGCGCTGATCATGGCGGAGACCGATCAGGCGGAGTTCGCGCTGATGGTCGCCGAGGAGGCG
>USBH01000132.1 GCA_900552925.1 uncultured Oscillospiraceae bacterium | reverse complement strand
ATCTTGAGCCGCGGCTCCGCCGTGACGACGGCCACGACCTGCGCGTCGAGGTTCTCCGCCTTCGCGGCCTTACAGAACGCGTCGACGTCCTTCGGGTCGAGCACGACGGCCATGCGCTCCTGCGACTCGGAGATCGCGAGCTCGGTGCCGTCGAGGCCCTCATACTTCTTCGGGACCTTGTTGAGGTCGATCTCGAGGCCCGGCGCAAGCTCGCCGATCGCGACGCAGACGCCGCCGGCGCCGAAGTCGTTGCAGCGCTTGATCAGCGTGGAAACCGCCGGGTCGCGGAACAGGCGCTGGATCTTGCGCTCGGTGGGCGGGTTGCCCTTCTGCACCTCGGCGCCGCAGACCTCGATGGACTCGAGCGTGTGCGCCTTCGAGGAGCCGGTCGCGCCGCCGCAGCCGTCGCGGCCCGTCGCGCCGCCGAGCAGCACGATGATGTCGCCGGGCTTCGGCTCCATGCGCACGACGTTCGCCTTCGGGGAAGCGCCGATGACCGCGCCGATCTCCATGCGCTTCGCGACGTAGCCGGGGTCGTACAGCTCGGTGACCTGGCCGGTCGCCAGGCCGATCTGGTTGCCGTAGGACGAATAGCCCGCGGCCGCGCCCGTCGTGATCTTCCGCGTGGGCAGCTTGCCCTTGAGCGTATCCTTGAACGGCACCGTCGGGTCGCCGCTGCCGGTGACGCGCATCGCCTGGTAGACGTAGGCTCTGCCGGAAAGCGGGTCGCGGATCGCGCCGCCGAGGCAGGTCGCCGCGCCGCCGAAGGGCTCGATCTCCGTCGGGTGGTTGTGCGTTTCGTTCTTGAACTGCACGAGCCACTGCTCGGTCTTGCCGTCGATCTCGACCGGCACCTCGATCGAGCACGCGTTGATCTCGTCGCTCTCGTCGAGGTTGTCGACCATACCGTGCTTCTTGAGGTATTTCGTGCCGATCGTCGCCATATCCATCAGCGAAACCGGCTTGTCCTTGCCGACATACAGCTCTTCGCGCGCCGCGAAATACTCGCCGAGCGCCTTCTCGATCGCGCCGCTCAGCTTGCCCTTTTCAACCTCGATGTTGTTGAGGCGGGTCAGGAACGTGGTGTGGCGGCAGTGGTCGCTCCAGTATGTATCGATCACGCGCAGCTCGGTGACCGTCGGGTCGCGGTGCTCCTCGTCGCGGAAATAGTCGCGGCAGAACGCGAGGTCCTCCAGCGTCATCGCGAAGCCCATCGTGCCGTAATACGCCTTCAGCTCCTCCTCGCTCCACGAGATCATGCCGGTCACGCGCTTGACGTCCGCCGGGTACTCGATCTTCATGTCGAGGCTCTCGGGCTTCTCCATCGAAGCCAGGCGGGATTCGACCGGGTTCACGATGTAGTTCTTGATCCGGTCCATTTCCTCCTCGGAAAGGTCGCCCTTGACGGCGATGACCTTTGCGTACGCCACCTGCGGGCGCTCGCCCTGCGTCAGGAGCTGCACGCACTGCGAAGCGGAATCGGCGCGCTGGTCGTACTGGCCGGGCAGGTATTCCGTTGCGAAGACCTTGTAGTCCCCGCCGACGGTGTAGTTCTCGTCGTAAACGTTGTCGACATTCGGCTCGGAGAGGATCGTGCGGGCCGCAGCCTCGAACTCCTCGCCGGAAAGCCCGGAAACGTCGTAGCGGTTCAGAATGCGCAGGTCCTCAATCGCCTTGAGGCCGAGGTTGTCGCGCAGATCCGCCATCATGTGACGGGCCTCGACGTCGAACCCCTTTCTTTTCTCCACAAATACGCGTGTGACCATAGTAAATTCCTTTCTTTGCTGAAATTCCGCAGGCCTTGCACAGCCTGCGGTCCTGTGGCCGTGAACGTCACGCCCCGCCCGCGAAACCGGCCTTCAACCGCATGGCCGATTCCGCAAAAAAGCGGCGTCTGTGACAAAATAATCTGTCTTTATTTTATCACAGGCGCCGTATAGAATCAAATATGGATTTTTAAAAAAGGCCATGCCTTTTCGGGGCAATTTTGTGCTATTTTTTCCGCAGGTTCCGAATCTCCTCCGCGCTGAGCGCCACCGTGTGCTTGATCGGCTTCCACTCGATGTTTGTAAACACCGCGTAAAGCATCGATATCGCATAGGTAAAGACGAACAGCGGGAACGCGAGCACGCCGACGACCTTCATCTTCGCCGAAGCGTGGATGTTCTTGCGCTGGGTGATGCAGGTGACGCCGCCGACGAACCAGAGCGTCATCATGGAGCCGAGCAACCCGGTCACGACCGAGAGGATGCAGATGTTCATATCGGGCGTGCGCGTCACGATGCCGGCCACCGCCATGATCGCGTTGAAGATCAGCGTCGCGCAGGTCAGGACGAGGCACGGGATATTGTTCATGATCATGTCAAAGCAGGAAAAGCTGCCGTCGACAAGCATCTTTTTGAACATCCGGAAGCCGTAGCGGCTGAAAACCTGCAGATAGCCCTTGATCCAGCGCGCGCGCTGCATCAGCGACTGGCCGAGCTTCGTCGGCTGCTCGTCGTAGATCACGGCGCTTTCGCAGTAGCCGACCGGCGTGTTGTGCAGGATGCAGTCGACGGTGAACTCGAAATCCTCGGTCAGCAAAAAGTGCTTCCAGCCGCCGTTCTGGCGGGCGATGCGCGCACTGAACAGGAAGCCCGTGCCCGAAACGCAGCTGCTCGTGCCGAGCATCATGCGCGGCCGGTTGAGCTGCGTGGCCTCGCGCAGGAAAAACAGCGAGTAGCCCGCGCTGATCCAGTTGTCGCCGAAGTTCTTCGAGTTGCGGTAGCTCGTGACGACCTCGTAGCCCGAATCAAAGACCTTGTTCATCTCCTCGATGAAGTGCTCGTCGAGGATGTTGTCCGCGTCGAATACAAAGAAGCCCTCAAAGGTATGCTCGCCGTACTGCTCAAAGATGGCGTTCAGCAGGAACTTCAGCGCGTAGCCCTTGCCGACGGCGTACTGGTCCTGCCGCTCGAACACGACGGCGCCCGCCGCCCGCGCGACCGCCGCGGTACGGTCCGTGCAGTTGTCCGCCACGACGAAGATGTCCACAAGCTCCGAGGGGTACGTCTGCCCGCGCACGCTCTCGATCAGCTGCGCGATGACGGCCTCCTCATTGCGGGCCGCGATCAGCACGGCGTAGCGGTGGTTCTTCTTCGCCGCGAACACCTTCTGCCGGCGGAACAGGGAAACAGCCAGATAAACCGCCTGGTACGCATAGCACGCCATGAACAGGATGGAAATGATGAAATTGATGTAGGAAAGCGTTTTCATGACCGACGTCATCTCCTTTATGCTTTGTCGGCAGCCCGCCGCCGAACCATGGATTTGGATTTCCTTTTTCAAAAAGCACGAAAAGTGCGCAGAGTATTTCTTGTTCACATTCTGTTTACAGATCACATTATACGGCAACCCGACCAAAGAAACAATAGGAAAAGCAGATTCTTATGAGTTTTGTAAGAAAACGAAACGCATCCTTCAGAAATGTTCCCGCCTGTGCAATCACGATATAAAAACATAAGGCCACCCGATCTCGGATAGCCTTACGTTTGCATTTGGTGGGCGCTAACGGACTTGAACCGCTGACCCCCTGCACGTCAAGCAGGTGCTCTAGCCAGCTGAGCTAAGCGCCCAATTTTCTGTTGCCTGTGTATTATATAACATCTCGTCGAAAAATGCAATACCTTTTTCAAAAAAATTTTGTTTTTTATTTTTTCCAAATTTTCGGCAGCATTTATCGCAGTAAAATTCCTTGCTTTTGAGACCGACAAGCATCGATCTCAAGACAATATGAAAACCTTGTCTAAAAGTATTGACTAATACTGAATTATATAATACAATTTTTATAAGATAGTGGAAATGAAAATCGGTTTGCGGGTTTTACCTTCGGAAACCATAACAAAGTTCAAAGAGGCGTGAGTCCAATGCGAAATGCAGAGCTGCTCAACCGATTCGACTGAAATTCATTTCAGCTGCAGACTGGTGCCTAGAGGGTTTTGATCAGACTTTTGTTCCTGAAAAACTGGAAATCCGCGAAGTGCAATGCCCGGCTCTTTGTTCTATAAGATGAAGTCTAACGCGTCTCCATGAGCCCGGACTCGTTTTTCCGCGCCCATAAATCAATTTCCCTATTTTTATAGCCTGAAAAGAATTCAAGCCCCGCGTTTCCGGGGCTTGGTTTTTTGACACGGACCGATTAGGCGATTACAGCTGCGTGGAAACACACCGCTTACGCTTCCCCGCTCAAATCGATGATGCCGTCAAACAGGTTTCTGAAATCGTCCGACACATCGTGCGACACGAACAGGACCGTCTTGTGGAGGGCGAGTATCTTTTTCGTGATCTCCATCGCGAGCGCATGGTTCAGCCCGTTTGTGATCTCATCCAGCAGCATCACTTCGTTTGTCGTCACAAAGGCTCTGGCAAGCCCTATCCGTTTCTTCTCGCCGCCCGATATTTCTCTGGAGGAATCGATCTTTTCATCGCAATTCAGATTCAGCTGCAGGAAGTCGATCAGCGCGTCTATTTCCGCCTTGCTTTTTTCTTTTCCGAGCGTGATATTGTCCCGAACCGTATCTTCAAAAATGTATGTATCCTGCGACACGTAGGACACAAGCGGGTAGGATTCGGGCCGGGAGCCGAAGACCGAGATCTCTCCCGCGCTGGGCGCCATCTCCCCGGCGACCATCTTCAATAAAGAGGATTTTCCGCACCCGCTCGTTCCGGTGATGAGGTACGACTTTCCCTTTTCAAAGCACAGGTTCAGATTCTCGAATAGCGCTCTGTCTCCATAGGACAGAGCCAGATCGCGAAGCACGATGCAGTTATCCGAACCGTTTCCGCGGTCGTCGGACGCCTTTTCCGTTTGGCCCTGATCCGGATTCTGGAATTTCTCATAGACGGGCTTGTTGGCCACGCGCTCGTTGATCAGAGAAACCATGGTCGCCACCGGGCCCGCGAGATAGTTCATCAGCTGCAGGAGCGTCACGGCTTCGCCGATCAGGATGGTTCCCTGAAACGCGAACAGCCCGCCCGCCAAAAGAATGATGACCTGCCCGAAGCCGCCCATGCCCTCCGAGACCTGTCTCTTATACACATCTCCGAGCCC
>USBH01000131.1 GCA_900552925.1 uncultured Oscillospiraceae bacterium | reverse complement strand
CTACACCGTCTAATTCGTCGGCAGCGTCAGATGTGTATAAGAGACAGATGCTGATCCTCGACATTTTCGCCCAGCGCGCGCAGAGCCGCGCCGGCAAGGTGCAGGTGGAGATGGCGCAGCTCAAGTACATGCTGCCCCGCCTTTCGGGCAAGGGCGCGGCGCTCTCCCGGCTCGGCGGCGGCATCGGCACGCGCGGCCCGGGTGAGACGAAGCTCGAGACCGACCGCCGGCACATCCGCCGGCGCATCGAGTCGCTGCGCGAGCAGCTCAAAAAGGTGGAGACCGGCCGCAAAGAGACGCAGCGCCGCCGCGAAAAGGACGGCACGGTGACCGTCGCGCTCGTCGGCTACACGAACGCCGGCAAGTCGACGCTGATGAACCTGCTCACGCAGGCGGGCGTGCTCGCAGAGGACAAGCTCTTCGCGACGCTCGACCCGACGGCCCGCGCGCTGAAGCTGCCCGGCGGCAAGACCGTCATGCTGATCGACACGGTCGGCCTGGTGCGCCGCCTGCCGCACCACCTCGTCGAGGCGTTCAAGTCGACGCTCGAGCAGGCCGCGACCGCGGACATCATCCTCAACGTCTGCGACGCCTCGAGCCCGGAGGCGCGCGTGCACCTCGACGTGACGAACGAGATCCTGCAGAGCCTCGGCTGCGGCGACCGCCCGGTGATCCCGGTGCTGAACAAGTGGGACCTCGTCCGGAACCCGGACGAAGCGGTCCGTGTGCCGGGCGCGGTGCGCATCAGCGCGCTGAAAAACGAGGGCGTCGAAGCGCTCCTGCAGGCCGTGGAGGACAATCTGCCGGTCAAGGCGGTCGAGGTCACGGCGCTGCTGCCGTTTGCAAAGGCCGGCGTCGCGGCCGAGCTGCGGCGCGCGGGCGCGCTGCTCTCGGAGGAGTACACCGCCGAAGGGCTGCGCGTGCGCGCCCGCGTGGAGCCGCGGGAGCTTGCGCTGCTCGCGCCGTACCGGACCGACGATGCATAAAACAGTGTATGCCGATGTATTTTATACATCATATACACCGGAAAATGTATAAAGCGCATCAGCGCCCGGCCGAAAACTGGATATATTTTCGCCGAAAGCCGCGGGAAATGCACGGAAATACGGTCAATCTGCCCAATGTGAATAAATATTCATTTTGGGGGTTGATTTTTCCGGAAAACGGTGTATAATGATAACCATTGAATCAGCAATTTCCCGCCGGCTGCGCCGCGCGGCGACTGTTAAAAGAAAGAGGTTTTGAAAATGGCAAAGGAAATCAAGAAGGTCGTTCTCGCCTATTCCGGCGGCCTCGACACATCGATCATCATCCCGTGGCTCAAGGAAAACTACAACAACTGCGAGGTCATCGCGGTTTCCGGCGACGTGGGCCAGGGCACGGAGCTCGACGGCCTGGAGGAGAAAGCGATCAAGACCGGCGCCTCGAAGCTCTACATCGAAGACCTCAAGCAGGATTACATCGAAAACTACATCTGGCCCTGCCTCAAGGCGGACGCCAAGTATGAGGACTACCTCCTCGGCACCTCGCACGCGCGGCCCTGCATCGCAAAGCGCCTTGTCGAGATCGCGAAGGCCGAGGGCGCGGACGCCATCTGCCACGGCTGCACCGGCAAGGGCAACGACCAGGTCCGCTTCGAGCTGACGATCAAGGCGTTTGCGCCGGATATGAAGATCATCGCGCCGTGGAGAGAGTGGTCCATCAAGTCGAGAGAGGAAGAGATCGAGTACGCGGAGGCGCACAACATCCCGCTGAAGATCAACCGCGAGACGAACTACTCGAAGGACAAGAACATCTGGCACCTTTCGCACGAGGGCCTCGACCTTGAAAACCCGGCGAACGAGCCGCAGTACAACAAGCCCGGCTTCCTCGAGCTCGGCGTTTCCCCGGAGCAGGCGCCCGACGAGCCGACCTACGTGACGATCCACTTCGAAAAGGGCGTTCCCACCGCGATCGACGGCGAGACGCTCGGCGCGGTGGAGCTTGTCTCGAAGCTGAACGCGCTCGGCGGCGCGAACGGCATCGGCCTGCTCGACATCGTCGAGAACCGCCTCGTCGGCATGAAGAGCCGCGGCGTGTATGAGACGCCGGCCGGCACGATCCTCTACAAAGCGCACAACGTGCTCGAGACGATCACGCTCGACAAGGAGACGTTCCACTTCCTGCAGACGCAGGTCGCGCCGAAGATGGCGGACCTCACCTACAACGGCCAGTGGTTCACGCCGCTCAGGGAAGCGCTTTCCGCGTTCGTCGACAAGGTCAACGAGAATGTGACCGGCGACGTCAAGCTGAAGCTCTACAAGGGCAACGTCATCAACGCGGGCGTCACCTCCCCGTACACGCTGTATGACGAAGAGATCGCGACCTTCGACGAGGACGAAGTCTACAACCAGAAGGATTCCGCCGGCTTCATCAACCTCTTCGGCCTGCCGATTCAGGTCCAGGCCAAGATGAAGGCGAAGCTCGGGGAGAAATAAGCGAAGCACACAGATGGGGTAGGCGGTTTGCCTGCCCTTTTCTGGCTTCATGCAGATTGCGCGGGAGACATAGGGCGCCGCGCGTCTGGAAAATTATAAGGAAAATTTTTTGAAGTTTATCGGGCAGGCGCAGGCCGGGCCGGAGCAGAAAGGGTGAAAAGCCAGCCATGAAGCTGTGGAAAGGGCGCTTCCAGAAGGAGGCGGACCCGAAGACAAACGATTTCAATTCGTCGATTTCGATCGACAGCCGGATGTACAAAGAGGACATCGAGGGCAGCATCGCGCACGCGACGATGCTCGGCGCCTGCGGCATCATCGCGCAGAGCGAGAGCGACAAGATCTGCGCGGAGCTCGAAAAGATCGCCGCGGACATCGAGAGCGGCGCGCTCTCGATCGACCCCGACGCCGAGGACATCCACACCTTTGTCGAGGGCGAGTTGACCGCGCGCATCGGCGACGCGGGCAAGCGGCTGCACACGGCGCGTAGCCGAAACGACCAGGTCGCGCTCGACGTCCGCCTGACGCTCCGCAAAGCGTGCGCGGGCCTCATCGGCCAGCTCAAAGAGCTGATCGGCGTCCTCTGCGACCAGGCGGAGGAATACGCCGACGCGGTCATGCCCGGCTACACGCACCTGCAGCGCGCGCAGCCGATCACCTTCGGCCACCACCTGATGGCGTACGCCGAGATGTTCCTGCGGGACATCGGCCGCCTGCAGGACGCCGCAAAGCGCATGGACGTCTGCCCGCTCGGCTCCGGCGCGCTGGCCGGCACGACCTACCCGCTCGACCGCGACCTCACGGCGAAGCTGCTCGGCTTCTCGGCGGTCAGCCGCAACAGTCTCGACGGCGTTGCCGACCGCGACTTCTGCGCGGAGATCGCGGCGGCGGTCTCCATCGCGATGGTGCACCTCTCCAGATTTTCGGAGGAGATCATCCTCTGGTGCTCGTGGGAGTTCAAGTTCATCGAGCTGGACGACGCGTTTTCCACCGGCTCGAGCATCATGCCGCAGAAGAAGAATCCCGACATCACGGAGCTGATCCGCGGCAAGAGCGGGCGCGTATTCGGCGACCTCACGGCGCTGCTCACGATGATGAAGGGCCTGCCGCTCGCCTACAACAAGGACATGCAGGAGGACAAGGAGGCCGTGTTCGACGCGGTCGACACGCTGCGCCTGTGCCTCACGCCGTTCATCCCGATGCTGAAGACGATGCGCGTTTTAAAGGACAACATGCGCAACGCTGCGGCGAAGGGCTTCATCAACGCGACCGACTGCGCCGACTACCTCGTTGCGGCGAAGGGCCTGCCGTTCCGCGACGCGTACAAGATCACGGGCGAGCTCGTCGCGCTGTGCATCGACCGCGGGCTGACGCTCGAGACGCTGCCGCTCGACGAATACAGGAAGGTCTGCGACGCGTTTGACGAGGGCGTTTATACGGCGATCAATCTCGAAAAGTGCGTGAACGACCGCAAGGTCAAGGGCGCGCCGTGTCCGGAAAACGTCCGCGCGGCGGCAAAGGAAGTCCGGGCGCTGCTGAACTGAGGAAGGGAAGGTTTTCAAAAATGGAAAAGATAAAAGTCGGAGTTGTCGGCGCGACCGGATACGCCGGGGCGGAGATCTGCCGCCTGATTTACCTGCATCCCGCGGCGGAGCTCGCGGCGATCAGCTCGGTGAGCTTCGAGGGCATGGCGCTTTCGGACGTATACCCCGCTTACCGCGGCCTGTGCGATCTCGTCTGCGGCACGCAGGCGGAGGTTGTCGAAAAGAGCGACGTGATCTTTGCGGCGCTGCCGCACGGCCTTTCGCAGGACCTTGCGGCGGAATGCGACGCGCAGGGCAAGGCGTTCATCGATCTCGGCGCGGATTTCCGTCTCGAGAGCGAAGAGGCGTACAAAGCGTGGTACGGCGGCACGTTTGCGGACAAGGCGCTGCATGAAAAGGCGGTGTACGGCTTGCCGGAGCTGTTCCGCGAGCAGATCAAGAAGACGAAGCTCGTGGCGAACCCGGGCTGCTACACGACGGCGGTGCCGCTGGCGCTCGTTCCGGCGCTCGAGCGGGGATACATCGAGCAGGCCGGCATCATTGCGAACTGCGCGAGCGGCGTGACCGGCGCGGGCCGCAAGCCGGCGCAGAACAACCACTATCCGGAGCTGAACGAGGGCATGTCGGCCTACAAGGTCGCGAGCCACCGCCACACGCCGGAGATCGAGCAGACGCTCTCGAAGGTTGCGGGCGCGCCGGTGCGGATCACCTTTGTGCCGCACCTGCTGCCGGTGAACCGCGGCATCCTCGCGACGTGCTACGCGCGCCTGAAGGACGGTGTGACCGAGCCGATGCTGCGCGCGGCCTACGAAGCGCGCTACGGGGACGAGCCGTTCGTGCGGCTTCTGCCGGCGGGCAAGAGCGCGGACATCCACAACATCAAATACACGAATTTCTGCGACGTTTCGATTTTCGTCGACAAGCGCACGAACACGTTCATCGCGATCAGCGCGATCGACAACATGGTCAAGGGCGCGGCGGGGCAGGCGATCCAGAACATGAACATTCTGTTCGGTCTCGATGAGACGACCGGTCTGCTCCAGGTGCCGCCCGCATTCTAGCGGCGGCGGGCGCGGCCC
>USBH01000130.1 GCA_900552925.1 uncultured Oscillospiraceae bacterium | reverse complement strand
GAGATTAGCTGCAGTCTCGTGGGCTCGGAGATGTGTATAAGAGACAGTTCTTGTAGCGTACGATGAAGTCCTTGAGCGTCTTGTTCAGCGCCGTGCCGAGATGCACGTCGCCGTTCGCATACGGGGGGCCGTCATGCAGAACATACAGCGGCTTGCCCTCGTTCTTTTCAAGTACCGTCTCGTAAACGTGATCCGCATACCACTTATCCAGCATGGCGGGCTCCTTCTTGGGGAGGCCGGCCTGCATGGCAAAGTCGGTTTTGGGAAGGTTCAATGTGCTTTTATAATCCATGGTGTATGAAACCGTGCCTTTCTGGTGTTATCTTCTTTTAAACTTTCCTTTTTTCTTCGTCGTATCCTCAATGCCGAACTCCAGCGTGCTGAAAAGCGACTCTTTTTCCTTCTGCAGCGTCTCCGGAATATCGGCGTAAGCGTTCAGATCCAGCCCGATGCCGTTGAACTGCTCCTTGATGTACGCGTCCTTGTCGTACGTCTCCGGTTCAGGCTCAGCAGCCGGCGCGGGCTCCGCCTTGGCCGGCTCCGGCGCAGGCTCTTCTTCCGGCTCTTCCTGGGCGGCCGCCGCGGGAACGGGGATCTCCTCTTCCTCCTCCGGCTCTTCGACCGGCTGCGGCGCATAGGTGGCCTTCGGCGCTGCCGGCGCCGGGGCCGCCGTCTCGGTATCCTCGTCGTCAAAGTCGTACTCCGGGATCTTTTCGATCACGGCGATATGGGAGCGGTAAATCTCATACAGCGACGCGCGGAAGGCCGTGACCTCGCGCTTCATCATCTCGAGCTCCTTCTCCTTCTCCGCAATCTGCGACTGGTAGGAGTCGACGATGTTCTGCGATTTCGCACGCGCATCCTTCACGAGCTTTTCCGCCTTGGCGTTTGCTTCCGACACGATGTTTTCCGCCTTGGCCTTCGCCTCGCGGAGCGAAGCGTTGCCAAGGCGCTGTGCGCTGAGGATCGCGTCCTTGATGCCGTCTTCGTCGGCGCGGTAAGCCTCGATCTTCTCCGCCAGGATGGAAAGCTTCTCCTGCAGCTCGGCGTTTTTCGCCGTGAGCTCGTTGACGCGCGCGCTGTTGTCAGTTGTGCGCGTCTTGGCCTCGGCGTTTTCCTTGGCCAGCGCCGTAACCGTTTCGAGCACTTCGTCGATAAACTGATCTACGTCATCCGAATTGTATCCGGAAAAATTCGATTTTCTGAAGCTGACGTCCTGAATGTCCTTGATCGATAACATAATAAGCCTCCTATATGTATTTCCTGCATCGTATGGATAGACGGCCCTTCTTGGTTTTGGGACCGAGTGCATCAATGATAAACCGGCCGCACCGGCGGATCGAAATGACGTCGCCGTCGTGCACGCGCGCCGCAGCGGAAAGCGTTTCCCGGTGGTTGATGGAAACAAAGCCGCCGGAAATCATCTGCGCGGCCCGCTCGCGGCCGGTGCCTGCGAGCAGTGCGACGAGACAGTCCAGCCGTTCCGAGGCGACAACGCCGCTGACCGGCTGAAATGCGTGGGCGGCCGGCAGGGGCTCGTCAAAGCCCTCGCGGATCCGGACGCCGACCCGGCCGATCTTCTCGATCTGCGACAGAAAGTGCGGCGCAAGCTCCGTCTTCACAAAGAGCACCGCGCGTCCTTCCTCGACCAGAATGTCGCCGAGCGATGCGCGGACGACGCCCTGCGCCAGAAAGGAACCGAGAAAATCCCGATGCGAAAGCGTATCCTGTTTCCGAAAGCTGACCGTCAGGCCGAGAAGCGGAAAATGCGATGCGTCGGGCGCAAGGTAATCGGGAAAGACGCCGAGCATCACGCGCTCCGCGTCGGGCCATCCGCCGAAAAACATCCAATTTTCCGCGCGTATGTGCCGCAGATACGCTTCCGCCTCCGCGCGTTCCGAAAGATCCAGAAAGCCGAGAAAGGCGGGGCGCTTTTCCCCGAGCCGCACACAGTCCGCAAGCCTGGCCTCGAGCAGCTTCTGCTCTTCAGCGTTCATCAGAAGAAAACGCCGTTCTGCTCCAGCTCGTCCATAACCTCGTCGCCGCTCAGATCAACGTTGTACGGCGTGATGATAAACGTGCCCGTCGAGACGCGCTTGATCTTGCCGTCGTTTGCGTAGGCGACGCCGCTGAGGAAGTCGAGAATGCGTCTCGACTCCTCCTTCTCGGTCTTCTGGAGGTTCAGGATCACCGTATGCTTGTTGTTCAGCTCGTCCGCAATGCCGCGCGTTTCCTCGCCGAAGGAGATCGGACGGAAAACGACGACCTGCACGTGCGCTCTCGAGTTGATGTTGACGACGCGGTTCGAAGAACTCGGGGTGTACGAAGAACGGCGCGGCGCCGGCTCCTCGCGGTCGGCGTAGCTCGTGCTGACCGGCTCCTCGTCGTAGTATTCATCGTATTCGTCGTCCGGCGGATTCCACATCTTCTGAAGCTTCTCTACCAAACCAGCCATTCTATATTACCTCCGTATTTTAGGGATATATTCTTTGACCAAATAAGGCGGACCCAACGCGCACCATTGTGGCGCCGCAAAGGATCGCTTCCTCATAGTCGGATGACATGCCCATCGACAGGCAATTCATACTTACATTATCTATTTTTTTCGCTCCGATGTCAATAAAATATTGCTTCATTCGGGAAAAATAATTGCAAAGTTCGGTTTTTTCAGCACAAATCGGAGGAATCGCCATCAGGCCTTCGATCTGAATGCCCGGAAAAGCGGAAATTTCTGCCAAAAATTCATAAAGTTTCTCCGGCAGAACGCCGCCCTTATTGGATTCTTCGCCGATGTTGACTTCGACGAGCACCGGCATCCGCCGCCCGATCCGCTCTGAAAGCCGGGAGATCTCTCCGGCGAGCTTTACGGAGTCGACCGACTGGATGCAGTCGACCTTGTCGACGATGTACTTCACCTTGTTCGTCTGCAGGCGGCCGATCATCTGGCAGGACACGCCCCGGTCCAGATCGAGCCGGTCGTACTTCTCCAGCAGCTCCTGCACGCGGTTTTCGCCGACAAAGCGCAGGCCGCACGCGATCGCGTGGTTGATGTATTCGGGCTGCACGGTTTTGGTCGCCGCGAGCAGCGATACGTCCTCCGGCTGCCGGCCGGAACGGACTGCGGCCTGCGCGACGCGGTCCGCGATTCGCTTATAGTTTTCCTCCACGTCCAGAAGACGCGGATCAGAGCATTTTTCCGTCATATAGATCCGTCCCTTCCACGATGACTTCATCGTAAAGCTGAATGGTCGTGCTCGTCACGAGCTGTTCCCGCTCCTCCGTCGACAGGCTCACCTTGCAGATGGCGTAGCCGTTGATCGTGGCGTCGCTGAAGATCTGCACGAAACGGATGCGGCTGCCGGACTTGATGTAGACGCCGCGGACGTTTTCATACGTGACGTCGACCTCATTGCCCTCCGCGTCGGTCTCGTGGGCCACCACGTCTGCGAAGTGGATCGCGTCTTCCGGCACAAGCACGCCGGAATAGCTGCTGATGTTGATGCGCAGCGTTTCCTTGCGCGCCGATGCGAGCTCGCTGTTCATATATGCGCACTTGAGGATCACAGCCGCCTCGCCGGTCTCGCTGTCGCGGTTGATCTTGACGACCTCCGCCGGGATCTGCTCGACGGTCACAAACGGCATTTCGACCGTGACCTCCGTCGTGCGGTCGAGGCGCACAAGGTCATTCTCCGTGAGGACGCAGGCGATGTACCAGTTGAAATCCTTCGAAATCTTGCCGATGCTGTCTCCGGTCGTGCTGCCGTCGGGCTCGCCCTCCTCCAGCGCCTTGACATCGCTGGCCGTGAGCGACGTGACCTCGTCGAGCGAGACCGCGTTCTCATAGCCGTCGACCGTGCGGATGAAGTAGCCGGCGGTCGGCGATTCGACCGTTCCCGTACTCATTGAGGCCGACTGGGAAAGCGAAAGGCGCTCATCCTGCAGCTGACTCACGCGCTCCGTATAGTCGCTGCTCGTCTCCTGCCCGGTCACAATCTGCCGCTGGCTGAGGAGAAGCTGCAGGTCGTTGCGCTCGTCCGTGACGTTTTCCATCGAGCCGGATTTCAGCTCGGTCAGGAGCGACGTCACCTTCTCGTTGACCTGGCTGCCGATCGTTTTCGGGTTGGAGGAGGTTCCGGATTCCTCCGGCGTTTCGAGCACCGCAAGGCGCTCCAATTCGTCGTCGATGCGCGCGGTGCGGTTCTGCGCGGCGGCGTCTTCCTCGGTCGGGTACGTCTCTGCAAGCACGCCGCCTGCCGCGACCTTTTCGCCGTCGTCGACCGTGTAGTTCAGCACGCCGTTGTAATTGGTGTCGACGATCTCCTCGTCGCGGATGATAAAGCCCGTCGTATCGATGGTCTCCGAAACCGTCGAATACGTCGCTGTTTCCGTTTTAAGTCCTGTGTACTGGCTCAGGTAAATCTGATAGCCGACATATACCAAAAGCAGCACCGCAATCGCGGTGGCGCCGATTTTTCGAATCAAAGGGTTGTTCATCGGGCACACTTCCTTTCATCGGAACCTGCGGAAAAATGCGCTTCGGCGATCCGCAGGGCAGCTTCTGTCAGCGCGGCCGCATCCGGGTAATCGTCCGTGTACAGCCAGACCGTGTTTTCCTCGCGCCGGAACCAGGTGAGCTGCCGCTTGGCATACCGGCGCGTCTCCCGCTTGATGGCTTCCACCGCTTCGTCGAGCGTGCAGCGCCCTTCAAAATACGGGAGCAGCTCCTTGTAGCCGATGGCCTGCACCGAAGTGCGGCCGCTTACGCCGTATTGCCTGAAATAGCGCTCCGCCTCATCCAGAAGGCCGGCCTGCAGCATGGCGTCGACGCGGGCGTTGATGCGCGCGTACAGCTTTTCGCGGTCGCGGCACGCAAGGCAGAGCATCACGTAATCGTAAGGCGGCGCCGCGGCGTTGGCCGTTTTGGCCTGCGCGGAAAAGGGCTCCCCCGCCGCCTGACAGTATTCGAGCGCGCGGATCACGCGCTTTGTGTTGTTCGGGTGGATCTGCGCCGCCGCTTCGGGGTCGAGCGACTGCAGTCGCGTGTAGAGCGGACCGATGCCGCCGGCTGCGAGCCTGTCTCTTATACACATCTCCGAGCCC
>USBH01000129.1 GCA_900552925.1 uncultured Oscillospiraceae bacterium | reverse complement strand
GAGATTAGCTGCAGTCTCGTGGGCTCGGAGATGTGTATAAGAGACAGCTTCAGGTTGCAGGCGGCGAGGCGCTTTTTGACCTCGGCCAGAATATCGGGATCGACAACGGTGTCCAGATAGCAGATGGCCGCCGGGGTGCGGCTCTCTTCCCCGATTATAACCGGTTCAAATTTAAGCGCCGGTGTTTTCATACGCCGGCGGATCATGGAGATATTGATGATGTAGGTTTCGACGAATCCCTCGCGCGAGCCGCGCTGCATGATCTCGGTGTCCGGCTCGTCGACGCTGCGCTTTTCAAAGCCCTGCGTGCCGAAAGCCAGCGCATAGTCGCATTCGTCGACGAGCAGGACGGAAAAGCCGTTCATCAGGCGGAGGATGATGTCGTCCATGGTGTACAGCTCCAGCTGATCCACGGCGCCGAGGACGTTATGCTGGATGTACGCCATCTTTTCTTTGCCGCCGGGCTGCAAAATAGCCGTGCGCATGATCGGGTTCAAAACGCCGAGCGTTACCTGCTGCTTGTTGATCAATCCCTCCATTGCAATGAGCACGGCGGAAATGCCGTCGATCTGGAATTCCCGCAGGATGAAATCCATTGCGTTTTTGAAAAGGCCGCGCAGATAAGCCGTGTTCTCCGAAAGCCTGTCGGATATATTTACCATGGAATCCACATTCCTTTCTGCCCTGCAGCGCGCGCAGAGGCGGTCCTGACCGTAGAATTTGCCGCAAAGCCGTATTTTATACATGGCTTCGCGCATAATACGCCTGAATCCATCGGGAAAGGAATGCGGAACATGTTTATCTCCCTTGTGCGCACGATCATCCTTTACCTCGCGATTATTCTGGCTGTCCGGATTATGGGAAAGCGGCAGATCAGCCAGCTGCAAACGAGCGAGCTTGTCGTGACGATGCTGATTTCCGACCTCGCCGTCATCCCAATGCAGGACAGCGGGCAGCCGCTTTTCAGCGGGATCATCCCGATTTTCGTGCTGATTGCACTGGAGGTCATGCTTTCCTTTATCATGCTCAAAAGCGGAAAAGTCCGCCGCGCCATCTGCGGCAAGCCGGTCGTCATCATACAGAACGGCCGGCTCCTGCAGGAGAATATGCGCGAGCTGCGCATGAGCGTGGAGGACCTCTTTGAGCAGCTTCGGCAGAAGGATGTCTTTGCGCTGAACGACATCGCCTATGCGATTGTGGAGACGAACGGCATGCTGAGCGTCGTAAAAAAGCCGGAGGTCGACTACCTGCGCCCGGTGGACGCCGGCGTCCGGCCGGAGCCGGACGAGCTCGAGGTTGTCGTCGTGAGTGACGGCAGGCTTTCCGAAGGCTCTCTGCAGCTTTTTGGAAAGGACGACGCGTGGGTCCGGAAAATACTCAAAAAAGAAAACACCCCGCTCAAGGAGGTGTTTATTCTGACGGTCAACAATACGGGAAATTACACGCTTGTAAAGAAGCAGAATGCGGCGAAAAGAGGAGTGTCATCATGAAGCGGATCATCACAGCAGTATTTCTCGCGGCGATCGTGCTCGGCATCTGTCTGTTCGGCCGTTCTGTGACGGAGAAGCAGACCGGGCGGATCGCGGCCGTCATGGAAGAGATCGACGAACTGCTGGCTGAAGGCGATACGGAGCAGGCCCTGAAAATCAGCGAGGAATTTCAGGCGGAGTGGGAAACCATTCACGGGCAGCTCTGCCTTTTTCTGCAGCACGAGCATCTCGACCCGCTCGAAAGCGTTTTCGCCGTTCTTCCCTACTATATCGAGCAGGGCGAGATCACGCTCGCGCAGTCGGAATGCAGGCTTGTCCGCAGCGTGACGGAACACATCCTGAAAACCGAGCGCGTCACGCTGGAGAATATTTTATGAGAGAATATGGCCGCCGCGGCCTTACCGGCCCCGCGCCTCAGCCTGTCGCCTTTTTGCTTTGCATGCGGCGAACCACCCGCCGGCAAAACGATTTGACGGCGATGCAGATGGCCGCAACGCCGACGGCGAGGACAAACGCGGCCAGACCTTGCAGAAAATTTGCGGGCATTTCACACGCCTCCTTTCGAAATCCCCGGCAGAACGCCCAAATCTGTGTGTTTCAACGGCGTGCCGCACGGTTTGGATTTCAATACGCAAGTGTTTTTAGCAGGTGAAGATTTTAAAAGATAGTTAGCTTTATCTAACTATCAAAATTATAACATCTGCGGCGGTGCTTGTCAACTGCACGGCGGCTTTGTTTTGATATTAGGCGCTCAAGTACCGGGAAGGGAGCGCATAAAAAAGCAGCGCCCAAAAGGACGCTGCATATCTTTTGCGACTAAGCCTGTAAGCCGAGTTCTGTCTTGGACAACCATCTTTCTCGGCTGCATGTTGCCATACAGCTCAAGCCACCTCCATGAAACGCGCCGGGCCGACGCATATGTTTCGCCACGGTGTTGCTCCGAATAGGGTTTACATGGCCGCGCGGTCTCCCGCGCGCCGGTGCGCTCTTACCGCACCTTTCCACCCTTACCCGCAAAAGCAGGCGGTATCTCTCTGTTGCACTTTCCCTGGGGTCGCCCCCGGCGGCCGTTAGCCGCTATTCTCGCCCTGTGGAGCTCGGACTTTCCTCAGATGCGGCCTTTCGGCATGCACCCGCGGCTGTCCGGCTTACTCGCAAAATATCCAATTAAAATTCGTTCTGGGAAAGCAGTCTGTTTTTCTCATCCCAGAGCTTCTGCGAAAGATCGACATAGTAGCTGTGCGGATTCTCGAAGCGCGTGACCTCATCCCACAGCGTGTTGACCTGCGCCAGACAGTGGGCGCGCACCGCGCTCAGCGCGCGCGGCTGGTAGAGGCACTCGCCGTTTTTAAAGAGCTGTGTGCGCAGGCGCACCGCGCGGAAATTCTCGACCGTCTTGCGCTTCCAGGTGTGGTTCGGGTCGAAGATCGTGTACGGCTTCTCGTCGTCGATCTCCTCCTCGTGCAGCGTGATCACGTCGGCGATGGCCTTGTCGGTCTCGCGGTCGAAGAAGCGCCAGACCTCTTTGAAGCACGGCGTCGTGATCTTGGCGACGTTCTCGCTGATTTTGATCTTCGGAACCAGCGTGCCGTCCTCCTTCTCAACCGCGGCGAGCTTGTACACGCCGCCGAAAACCGGCTCGCTCGAGGAGGTGATCAGCCGTTCGCCGACGCCGAAGGAATCCACCTTGGCGCCCTGCATGAGCATGTCGCGGATGATGTATTCATCGAGGGAATTCGAAGCGCAGATCTTGCAGTCCTCAAAGCCCGCGTCATCCAGCATCTTCCGCGCCTTGCGGGAAAGGTAGGTGATGTCGCCGCTGTCGATGCGGATGCCCGCCGGGCGGTAGCCCTGGGGCACAAGCACTTCGTTGAAAACGCGGATCGCGTTCGGAACGCCGGACTTGAGCACGTTGTACGTGTCGACAAGGAGCGTGCAGTTCTGCGGATATTCGGTCGCATAGGCCTTGAACGCCTCATACTCGCTGTCGAAGAGCTGCACCCAGCTGTGCGCCATGGTGCCGAGCGCCGGGACGCCGAAGCGCCGGTCGCTGATCGTGCAGGCCGTGCCGATGCAGCCGCCGATGTACGCGGCGCGCGCGCCGTACACCGCGCCGTCAAAGCCCTGTGCGCGGCGGGAGCCGAATTCCATCACGGCGCGGCCGTTTGCCGCGCGCACGATGCGGTTCGTTTTCGTCGCGATCAGGCTCTGGTGGTTGATGCACAGAAGGATCATCGTTTCGATGAACTGCGCCTGAATCACCGGCCCGCGCACCGTGACGATCGGCTCGCCCGGGAAGATCGGCGTGCCTTCCGGCACCGCCCAGACGTCGCAGACAAACTTGAAATTGCGCAGGTATTCGAGGAACTCTTCGCGAAAGATGTTCTTGGAGCGCAGGTACTGAATGTCCTCGTCGGAGAAGGAAAGGTTCTTCAGGTAATCGACGAGCTGCTCGACGCCCGCCATGATAGCGAAGCCGCCGCCGTCGGGAACCTTGCGGAAGAACATGTCGAAATATCCGATTGTATCCTTGAATCCGCTTACAAAATAACCGTTCGCCATCGTGATCTCATAGAAATCCGTCAGCATGGTCAGATTTACACGGTCATTGCAGAAACTTACACTCATTTCGCATCCCTCGCTGCTGCATTTGCTGTTGAACTGATTTAGATTTATTATACTGCGTTTTTACGCAAAGTACAATGGAAAGCGTAAAAATCTGCATATCCACAGGAAAAAAAGCACGATCCGGTTAAGTTTTGGTAAAAAAGAACCTGATCTTCCTTTTCCTGCTTCCATTGGATTTCCGCCGGTTCCGCGCGGCTTATGCCTTGACAAGCACCTTGATGGATTCCGGGCTTGTCTGCATCGCGATGGCCTCCGGCAGTTCGTCGAGCGAAAACGTGTGCGTGAGGATCGGCGCAATCTGAATGCGTCCGCTGTTGATCAGTTCGACGGCGCGCTGGTGCGTATCCGGATTGACGAACGTGCCGCGGATCGTCAGCTCCTTCTGGTAAACGTCGAACAGCGGCAGCGCGTAGGTCGCGTCGACCGACGGCACGCTGAACAGCAGAATGGTGGCGCCGCGCTTTACAAAGCGGAATGCACTTTCGACCGCGGCGTGGTTCCCGGCGCATTCGATCACAACGTCGGCCCCTTCTCCGCCGACAAACTTGAGGTATTCGGCAAAGCTGTTTTCGGAAAGCGGGTCGATGCAGAGATCGGCGCCGAGCTGGCGCGCCTTTTCCCGGCGTATGGCGTTCGGCTCGCTGAGCACGACTTTGGCCGCGCCGGACAGCTTGGCGAGCTGGACGAGCAGCAGGCCGATCGCACCGCCGCCGACCACGCAGACCGTGTCGCCGACCTTGATCCCGGCGCGGTCGATGCCGTGGATGCAGCAGGCAAGCGGCTCGCTCATCGCGCCGTATTCGAGCGGCACATCCGGATGCAGGCGCAGCGCCTGCGCGGCGGGCACGATACTGTACTCCGCGAATCCGCCGTTCATCGTGACGCCGACCGCCTCCATATGGCTGCACATCTGCTTTTTGCCGTTCCGGCAGGCGTCGCAGACGCCGCAGTAAATGTTGGGATCGATCGTGACGTGGTCGCCGACCTGAAGACC
>USBH01000128.1 GCA_900552925.1 uncultured Oscillospiraceae bacterium | reverse complement strand
GTCGGCAGCGTCAGATGTGTATAAGAGACAGGTACACGAATGACGGCGAGTGGAACATCCACATGAAGGACGTCGGCACGACCTACACCATGATCAACAAGAACGCCTCTGAGGACGTGCAGAAGGCTGCGGTCATCGCGAACAATATCCTCGTCCGCGACGAGTCCATCTTCGATACCTCCGTTGCGATCGGCTGGTACCCGCAGCGCAACGTTATGGCGGCGGCCGACGAATGCGAATATGAGTACGAAGCGCTGATGAGCATCCTCAAGGGCGAATCGACGGTTGAGGATTATCAGATCGGCGGCGAAAAGTACACGACGCTCTATAAGAACCTTGCAAACGACGCAGCGACGCTGTCCGAGGTCATTTCCGAGGATTATGATCCGAGCGAGATCCTCCATGTCACGGACTGCGACGTCATGACGAACAACGGCCAGTTCAACCGCTTCTATGCACTGCTCGTCGGCGACCGTCCGTATGCGACGATTGAGCCGGACAACAAGATCTACTCCGAGCTCTATTACACGATCGACGGCATGGACGCGTACTGGACGCAGGTTTCCGACCTGGAGGACCAGACGATCCTGCAGATGATCACCGGCGCGAAGAGCGTCGACGAGTGGGATCAGTTCTGCGCCGACTGGCACGCACAGGGCGGCGACCAGATCCTCCAGCTCGTGGAAGACTTCCTCGCAGAGTAATTTGTAAATCCCGAGAATAAAACGGAAAGCTGGGGCGCGGGGCACCAAACCCTGCGCCCCAGCCATTTTACAAAGACGAAAAAAGGAGGATCTGCTTTGGAAAAAACAAAAACGAGAAAAAGCCTTCCGACGTGGTTCCACTATACGCTGATGTGCATTCCCGGCTATATCTGGCTGTTCCTGTTTTCCATCGTGCCGATGGTCGGTATCGTCATGGCCTTCCAGAATTACAACCCCAGCAAGGGCTGGTTCGGTTCCGACTGGGTGGGCCTGCAGCACTTTGAATTTTTGTGGGCCATTCCGGACGCAAAGCGCGCGCTGTGGAACACGCTGGTCATCGCGGTCTCCAAGGTGATTCTGAACATCGTTGTTCCGATGGCCTTCGCGCTGATGCTCAACGAAGTCAAAAACATGAAATTCAAGAAGGGCGTGCAGACGATCGTCTACCTGCCGCACTTTATCTCGTGGGTTCTGCTCGGCAACATCATCACGAACATGCTCGGCGCTTCCGGCATCCTGAACACGGTTTTGAAGGCGCTCGGACAGCCGACGGTCATGCCCATGACGAATCCCTCGACCTTTCAGGGTCTCTTGATCGGTACCGACGTTTGGAAGGAATTCGGCTACAACGCGGTCATCTATCTGGCGGCGCTGACCGGCATCGACCTGAGCCTGTACGAGGCGGCCGCGATCGACGGCGCGAACCGCTGGCAGTCCACGTGGCACATCACGCTGCCGGGCCTGGTGCCGACGGTCGTTCTGCTGACGACGCTCGCGATGGGCAACGTGCTGAACGCCGGCTTCGATCAGGTCTTTAACATGTACAACAACATCGTGCTCGAAACGGCGGACATCATCGACACGTACGTGTACCGCCTCGGCCTCGTCAAGCTCCAGTTCTCGATGTCCACGGCGGCCGGCCTCTTCAAGTCGGTGGTCAGCTTCATTCTGGTCGTCACCTCGTACGCGCTCGCGTACAAGTTTGCGGACTACACCATTTTCTGAGAGAGGAGAGATATTTTTATGGTTGAAACCAAAACCGTCGGTTCCAGAGTTTTCAAAGTCGTAAATTATATCATCCTCACGATTTTGGCAATCAGCTGCCTGTATCCGCTGTGGTATGAGCTCTGCGTATCCCTTTCCGATAAGCTCGCGGCGGACAGCGGCGCCGTCACGCTCTGGCCGATCGGCGTCAATTTTGCTTCCTATGAGCTGATTATGGGCGACGGCACGTTCTGGAATTCGTTTATGATCTCGGTCGGCCGCGTCGTGCTCGGCACGATCTGGACGATGGCCGTCATCATCATGATGGCGTACCCGCTTTCCAAGACCTCGCACGAGTACAAGCCGCGTACGATCCTGATGTGGGTGCTCGTTTTCTGCATGCTGTTCAACGGCGGCACGATCCCGTGGTACATCACGATGCAGAAGTACAACCTCATCGACAACTTCGCCGCGCTGATCTTCGCGGGCTCCGTCCCGGTGTTCAACGTGCTGCTGCTGATGAACTTCTTCCGCAACCTGCCCGCGGACATCGAGGAGGCCGCCCTTGTGGACGGCGCCGGCCCGTGGCGCATCCTGTGGACGATCGTCGTGCCGTGCTCCGTTCCGGTTATCGCGACTGTCGTGCTGTTCACCTCGGTCGGCTACTGGAACGAGTATTTTCAGGGCCTCGTGCTGATGAACACGGAGGATAAGTACCCGCTGCAGACGTACATCCGCCAGATCACGGTGCAGATTCCCCCCGGCGTCACGCTGACGACCGAGCAGTATCAGCAGCTCGCGAAGAACTCGAACAAGGCGCTCGAAGCCGCGAAGGTGTTCATCGCGATGATCCCGATGCTGATCGTCTATCCGTTTTTGCAGAAATACTTTGTTTCCGGCATCACGCTCGGCGCCGTCAAGGGCTGATCGTCTTTTCGGGAACCGTCAGGCGGCCGTCTCCTTTGGGGGCGGCCGCTTTTCTGCCGTCCAGCTTCTGGAGCGCGGCTTCAAAAAGCGTGCGCATCGCGAGGAAGAAAACCGCGGCGGCGGCAGCCTGCAAAAGCACGCGCGGGATGCCGGAAAGCGCCAGCGGCGCGAGCGCGGCGCGGGCTATGCCGGCGGAAAGCAGCGCGCAGGCGGCGGGCAGGACGGCGTTCTTCACGACGCGGATGCGCACCTGCGCGACCTTCAGAAGCCTGCGCACGCTCATCATCGCGTTGAAAATCGAGGAGAAGAACAGGATCGCGATGTAGGCCGGCATGCCCGAAAAGCGCATGAAGCACAGGATCAGCAGCACGCGGATCAGGGAATCGGTGAAGTTGTACTTCATGGAGTTGAGCTGCTCGTCGAGCCCCTTGAGGAGACTGTCCACAACGACGTCGAGGTACAGAAGCGGCACGAGCGGCGCGAGGATGCGCAGGTAGCCGCCGGCTTCGGCGCTGCTGTAAAACGCCGTGCCCCAGTCCTCGCCGAAGACGAAGAAGACCGCGGCGCAGAACACGCCGAACTGCAGCGCGGCGCCGACCGCCGTTTCCGTGATGTGCGCCACGGCGCGCCGGTGCTTCTGCTCGAATTCCCGCGCGATCCGGGGGATCAGGAGCGAGGCGAACGAGGAGAGGAACGAGGAGGGGAAGTAGAGCATCGGCATCGCCATGCCCTGCAGAAGGCCGTAGGCGGCCATCGACTGCGCCTCGCTCAGGCCGTAGCGGCGCAGCTCGCGCGGGATCAGCAGGTTTTCGCCGGTCGAAAGCAGGCTGCGCGCGGCGCTCGAGAGCGTGCAGGGCACCGCGATGTGGAACATGCCGTGCAGCACGCCGCGGCCCGGCTCGACCGTTTTCGGCGTGTTGCGGCGCAGGCTGCGGCGGTAGGCGATCCACCCCGAGAGGAACGAGACGGCCTCGCCGAAGGTGGAGGCGAGCATCGCCGCGAGGCAGGCGGCCTCGATGCTCTGCGGCGCGAAGTACCAGAAGAGCGCGACGGCCGCGAGGATCGTCAGCACCTGCTCGACCGCGTCGCTCATCGCGGTCGAGAGCGATTCGTCCACCGCGAGGAAGTACCCCTTCATGCAGGTGCACAGCGACATGAAGGGCAGCCCGAGCGCCAGAATGCGCAGGCTGCCGGCCGCGCCCTTGTAGCCGAGGATGGCGGCCGCGGCGAAGTCCGAAAAGACGAGCAGGAGCGCGGCGATCGTGCAGCTCACGGCCAGGCAGAACAGGAAGCACTTCGTCACGACGGAGCGGACGGTCTCGCGCCGGTTCGCGGCGATCGCGGCCGTGACCATGCGCGTCACGGCGAGGCTGATGCCGGAGGTGGAAAGCGTGACGGCCAGCATGAACACCGAGAAGATGAGCTGGTAAAGCCCCATGCCCTCGGCGCCGATCTTGGCCGAGAGGTAGGAGCGGTAGCCGATGTTGGCCACGCGCAGAAAGAGCGAAAAGGCGGTCAGCAGGATGCCCTGCAGAAGGAATTTTTGTTTTGTCATGGGGCCTCCTGCCCGCGGCGCAGGTTTGCCTTGCAAGTTGCCGGGCCGCGTTGTATAATGAAAGCAACTGTAACGACGGGAGCGTGGAAAATTTGACGGATTTCAGCCAGGTGAACGCAGACTGGACCGAGATCGCCGTGACGATCCGGGCCGAAGATACGGACCGGGCCGGCGCCATCGCGCAGATGGTCGTGCCCTACGGCATTTATATTGAGGACTATTCGCATTTAGAAGAAGAGGCGATGGAAATCGCCCACATCGATTTGATCGATGAGGCGCTTTTGCAGAAGGACCGCACGAAGAGCGTGATCCACGTGTACATCAGCCCCGAGGAAAACCCGGCGGAGGCGATCTCCTTCTTAAAGGAGCGCTTTGCGGCCGAGGATATCCCGAACGAGATCACCTCGGCGAACTGCGCGGAGGAGGACTGGATCAACAACTGGAAGAAGTACTTCAAGCCGATCCCGGTCGGCGAGCGGCTGCTGGTCCGGCCGATCTGGGAGGATGAATACGACGCGGGCGGCCGCGCCGTGCTGCATCTGGAGCCGGGCCTCGCGTTCGGCACCGGCACGCACGAGACGACGCGGCTGTGCATGGAGCTGCTTGAAAAGTACGTGAAGCCGGGCGATGAGATGCTCGACATGGGCTGCGGCAGCGGCATCCGGTCGGTGGCGGGGCTGCTGCTGGGCGCGGAAAAGGCGGTCGGGGTGGATATTGATGCCTTGGCGGTGAAAACCGCCGGGGAAAACGCTCAGACCAACGGCGTGGAGGAAAAATTCCAGGGGATCTGCGGCAATCTGACGGATCAGGTGGCTGGAAAATACGAGTTGGTGGTGGCCAATATCGTGGCGGATATTATTATCCTGTTGACCAAGGATATCACGCGATACTTGAATCCGGACAGTATTTATCTGATGAGCGGTATTATCGATACCCGTGTGCAGGAGGCTGTCTCTTATACACATCTCCGAGCCCACGAGACTGCAGCTAATCTCGTA
>USBH01000127.1 GCA_900552925.1 uncultured Oscillospiraceae bacterium | reverse complement strand
TCTACACCGTCTAATTCGTCGGCAGCGTCAGATGTGTATAAGAGACAGGCGCTGCAGCGCATGGCGGACGCGAAAATGCCGGTGACGCCGCAGCTTGCGGGGAGAAGCCTGGAAAAAACGGAGCGAGCGGCGGACGACCGCGCGTTTTACATCTGAAAGGGGAGAATTTAAGTGGGTTTTGAGAACATCACACTGGAAAAGGGCATGTACGGCGTGCCCGGCAAGAGCTTCACGCAGGTGCTCGAGGAGCTCGACGATTCGCACAACTACGCGGGCACGCCGATGGCGTCGCTCGACGCGTACCAGCGCCAGCTCAAGCGCTTCGGCATCAAGGTGAGCGGCCCGGGCTGCGACGCGGTGGAGAAATTCTTCACCTCCTCGCAGAGCGCGGCGCTGTTCCCGGAGTACGTCGCCCGCGCGGTCAAGCAGGGCATGGAGATGGTGAACCACCTGCCCGACATGGTGGCGACGGTCACGATGGTCAACGGGATGGACTACCGCACGATCCAGGCCTCGACCGAAACGACCGAAAAGATCGCCGACCCGGTGAAGGAGGGCGAGAAGCTGCCCGAGACGGTCATCAAGACGAGCGGTACGCTCGTGACGCTGCACAAGCGCGGCCGCCTGCTCTCGAGCTCGTACGAGGCGCTGCGCTTCCACAAGCTCGACCTGTTTACGGTGATGCTGCGCCAGATCGGCGCGTACATCGCGCGCCAGCAGATGAACGACGCGGCGGACCTGCTCCTTGAGGGCGACGGCAGCGAGGGGAGCGAAGGCATCACGATGAAGTCGCTGACGGCGGCGCCGACCTACGACGACCTCGTCGCGCTCTGGGGCTCGCTTTCCCCGTACAACCTGACGACGCTGCTCGTCGGCACCGACGCGCTGCAGGCGCTTTTGAAGCTGACGGAGTTCAAGGACGCGCAGGCGGGCCAGAGCTTCCACGGCACGGGCAGGCTGATCACGCCGCTCGGCGCGACGCTCGTGCATGTGCCGGAGATGAACGGCACGACGATCATCGGCCTCGACAGGAGCTGCACGCTCGAGATGGTGCAGGCCGGCGAGATCGTCACCGACTACGACAAGCTGATCGACCGCCAGATGGAGCGCGCGGGCATCAGCGCGATCACAGGCTTCGCGCAGCTCGTCGCCGACTCGGCGAAGGGCATCACCTATACGGTGGGCAGCTGAGGAAAAATCAGCCCTGCGGGCCGCTTCGCTGCGGCGGAGCGGCGACCCGCGGGGGACGGAGAGGAGTGAGCGGATGGACAGGGATGCGGTGCTCGCGCGGCTCATGCTGCTGACGGAGGACGACCGCGCATCGCTTCTGGAGACGCTTGCGGGCGACGCGGCGCGCATGGTCGAAGCGCGTCTGCGCTGCACGGAAGCGGAGGCTGCGGCAAATGCGGAGGCGCTGACGGCGGCCGCGGCCGCCTACGCGGCGTATCAGCTCGCGCTGGTCGACGCGTCGTGCGCGCCGGACAGCCTGACGGCCGGGGACGTGCGCGCCGAGTACAAAAACAACTGCGCCCGCGCGCTGGACTATTACAAAACCTGCGCCGCGGCGGCTGCCGGCCTGCTCGACGACGCGGACTTTTACTTCGGCGGGGTGCGCGCATGGGAAGCATGATGCGGCTGTTCCGCCGGGCCGGGCGCGTCGAGGTGTGCGTGGACGGCGCGGTCTATAAGCGCCGCGGCGCCGTCTTTGCGGTCGGCCGGGACCGGCAGAACGGCACGGACGATTACAGGCGGTGCGGAAGCGTGCCGTCGCCGCTCTACCGCTATATCGGCGACGCGGCGGAGCTGCTTGCCGGCGGGGCGGCCACGGTGAAAACGGCGCAGGGCGCGTACACGGTGCTCGAGTGCGCGCCGGTTGCCGGGCTGCGGGGCCACGTGTGCGTGGAAGCGCTTTTGGAGGAAAGGCGGGAGAGCGATGACGGGCAGTGAAATTGCGTCGGCGCTGACGGAGCGGCTGCGGGCGGCGCTGCCGCAGGCCGATGTGCGCATGGCGTACGACGGGGATTTTTCCCGCAAACCGGCGCGGCCGGTGGTCTGCGTCGGGCTGCTGCGCGAAGCGGTGACGGACGGCGCGGGCAGCGTGAAGCTCGGCGTCTGGCTGTACACGGCGGAGCGCCGGTCGGCGGTGGACCTTTTTGAAGCGGTCTGCACGGCGCTCGCGGCGATCCCGTGCACGGTGCGCAGCGTGGCGCGCGGCGAGATGCAGTACGACGGCGCGCTGCGGTGCATGGTGACGCCCTGCACGGTCGAGGCGTCGTCGAACGCGGCGGCGGAAAACCGCGTTGCGCTGGAGATCGGCGGCGCCGCCTGCACGGCGGACGGCGTTTCGGTCGAGCGGGAGACGAAAACGCTGCGCTTCGGCTCGGTCGGCGAGGAAGCGCCGCACACGGTGGCGGACGGCCCGACGGTGTACCGGCTGACGATCACGGGGCTTGCGGCGCCGGAAACGGTCGTTTCGCTTGCGGGCTTTGCCGTCTGTGTCTCGGGCGTGCGCTATGCGCCGTGCGTGTGGAAAAAGCTGGGCGCGGACCGCGTGGAGCTTGAGGCCGGCGGCGCGCAGGCCGAAGCGGAGACAGAAACGGAGGCGGGTGCATACTATGGAGGATGAAGAGAAGTCGGTGCGGGCGCGCCCCGCGCCGACCCGGCGGACAGAATGACGGATGGGCTGGTGATGTAGATGGCGAACTTGATGTCGATGCGGTTCGGGACGTTCGAATTCCCGTTCAACCCGGCGGAGCTCAAGGTGGCGCACAGGGCGCTGCTGCGCGAGAGCATCCTGCCCGGCGGCGGGGAGCAGGTCCAGCGCGTCGGCGCATACAAGCGGCGCGTGAGCGGAAAGGGATACTTTACGGGCGACGCCGCGATGGAGGATTACCTGCGGCTGGAATCGCTGTTCGGCACGGTGCAGACGCTGTTCATGCCGGGGCGCGCGCCGTTCGAGGCGGTCCTCAGCGAGCTTTCGCTGCTCGGCGTGGAGGCAAAGCAGGTCGTCGGGTACAGCTTCACGTTTGTCGAGACGGGCGACGCGCCGGCCGGGCTTTCGGGCAGGACCTACCGGGCGCAGGGCGGTGAAAGCCTTTGGGATTACGCGTATTTTGCAGGCGTTCCGATCGATGCGCTGGCGGAAGCGAACCGGCACATCGCGTGCATCGGGGCGCTCCGGGCAGGCGAGGAGGTGCACATTCCGTGAGAGTGTTTTTCATCATGCCGGACGGAACGGAGCTTACGGCGGGGCCGCCCGCCGGGATCACCCTGAGGCGGGACGCGGATACGCCGGCCGACAGCCTGAAGCTTTCGTTTGCCTTCGACTTTCCGGCGGAGCTGGAGCCCTGCGCGGCGCGGCTGGAATACAACGGGGAGACGGTGTTCCGCGGCATTGTGGACGAACAGGCCGTGCATTTTGAAAAAGGAGAGAAATCGACGTCCTTTTCGCTGCGCAGCCGCACGGCGCTGCTGCTCGACAACGAGGCCGAGCCGGGGACGATCCGGATGCCCTCGCTGCGGCTGATGGAGCAGCGGCTGCTGCGCCCGCTCGGCTTTTCCGCCGAGGGCGCGGACGACGGCCCGAAGCAGGGCGAGCTGGTCATCGAGAAGGGCACGAGCTGCTGGGCGGCGCTGTGCGCCTTTTCGGAGCGCTTCCTCAAGGTGACGCCGTACGAAACGCGCGCGGGGAAACTGTGCTTTGCCGCGCGCAGGCCGGAGACACTGCGTCTGCCGGCGCTGCTCGCGCTCGAAAGGCGGCGGCTGCCGTACGCGCGGATCAGTCGCGTCGTCGTGCAGAACACGAAGACCGGCGCGTACAGCGCGGTTTTTGAGAACCCGGCCGCAAGCGGTGTGCGCCGCACGCGCTACCGGGCTTCGGACGCGGGGGACTCGCCGGCGGGGATTTTCGAGCAGGGGGAGCGCGCCGCGCTTTCCGTGCGCGCCGTCTGCGCGGGCTTCGTCGACGCTGCGCCGGGCGACCTGTGCAGCTTTCCGCAGCTCGGCGCGCGGTGTACGGGCATGCGCCTGCGGCTGATGCGCTACCGCCTGACGCGCGGGACGGAGGAGACCGAGCTGCTCTTTGCCCCGGCGTAAAACGCGGTAAGGCGGCGCGCGAAGCGGCCGACGGAATTTTCAAAAGGGAGGAATGGGAAACCGATGGAGTATTGGATCAGCAGGCGGCTGGACGACCGGACGGCGCCGGGCGCGAGAACGGGCGTCGTGACGACCGGCGGCCCGGCGCTCACGGTGCGCACCGACATGGAGCGGCGCGCGCCGGCCGTCGCCGTGCCGTTTGGCATGGCGGTGTGCGTGCCGCAGGGGGAAAAGGTCGTGATGCTGCCGGAAAGCGGCGTGTGCCTCGGCGCGGTCAACGACGCGGGCGATCTGCAGCCCGGCGAGGTGCGGCTGTTTTCGTCGGGCGGCGCGGAGATCCTGCTGCGCGCGGACGGCGCGGTCGTCATCAACGGGCAGGTGTTCCCGGGAAAGGCGGCGGGCGATGGAGATTAAGATCCAAAACGGTGCGGTCTGTCTGAACGGGCTCGGCCTGCCCGAGACGCTTTCGGGGCTTGAGGCGCTTTTGCAGCGGGCGCACAACCGGCTGAACGCGGTGCGCGGCGCGTTTCCGTACGACCGCACGCTCGGCAGCCGGCTGCCGTACGCGGCGCTCTCCGCGGACCACGGCGCGGAGGAGGCGCTCGGTTTTGCGCGCGAGGCGCTGCGGGACTGCCCGGAGATCCATGCGGCGCGCGCGGCGGTTGCGCCGGACGCGGTGACCGTGTTTGTGGAGACGCCGCTCGGCGAAGGAAGTGTGACGGTACACAGGAAAAAAGAGGGCGATGAAGATGACGTATGAGGAGATCCGCGCGCGCATGGCGGCGGAATATGAGGCGCAGGCGGGCTTTGCGCCGGACGACGCTTCGGACGCCGGGATCCGCATCCGCGTGCTGGCGGGCGAGATCTACACGGCGCTCCGTATGCTGGAAGCGGTAAAGGACGAGGCGTTCCCGCAGACGGCCTCGGGCAAGGCGCTCGAGCTGCACGCGATGGAGCGCGGCCTCAGCCGCAAGCCCGCGGTCCGCGCGCAGGGGACGCTGACCTTTTCGCGCGAAACGGCGCTGACCTACGACGTGGAGATCCCGCAGGGGACCTGTCTCTTATACACATCTCCGAGCCCACGAGACTGCA
>USBH01000126.1 GCA_900552925.1 uncultured Oscillospiraceae bacterium | reverse complement strand
CGACGAGCTGCCGCACGATCGAATCAGTCGCGGCAAAATGCGGGGAGATCTGCGAGGACGACGGCTGGACCGACATCTTTATCTATCCCGGCTACGAATTCCGCGGCATCGACGCGCTGATCACGAACTTTCACCTGCCGGAAAGCACGCTGATCATGCTCGTTTCCGCGCTCGCCGGGCGGGAGCACGTGCTGAACGCCTACTGCACGGCCGTCGAGGAGCGTTACCGCTTCTTCAGCTTCGGCGACGCGATGCTCATCCTGTAAGCGCTGCGCTGCACGGATTCAGCGAACAAAAAAGAATCGACACGGACCGGGTACCGGCCATGTCGATTCTTTTTTTATCGGTTTCGCAGGTCCCGCGCCGCTTACAGCCGAAGGCCCTTGATGTCCTTGATTCTGGAAAATATCATGTTGCAGCTGCATTCCAGCACGCCGGGCAGCTTGTCGATGGTCTCGTACATCAGCTTTTCCATCTCCTCGCTGGAGGAGGCCACCGCATGCACGTGGAGCTTGCTTTTTCCGGTCACACGGTAAATCTGTGTGACCGTGTCGTTTTCCTTCAGGCGGGCGGCAGTTTCCGCCAGGGTCTCCGGCGTGGTTTCAATTTCGAAATAGCAGGAGATCGCCCCGCTGATTTTCTGCGGGTTGATGATCGTCGTGTATTCCTCGATGATCCCGCGCTGCTCGAGCGCCTGCACGCGCGAGCGCACGGCGACGCGCGAAATCCCGATCTGCTCGCCGATGTCCGAATAGGACATTCTGGCGTTCTGTATCAGCAGCTTCACGATTTTCCGGTCCAGCTCGTCCAGGCCGTCTAAAAACATAAGCGATCATCTCCGCGCATCCAGATTTTCTTCAGCGCTATTATACCGCCGTGCAGCCCGAACAGTCAAGCGAAACGACGCAACTATATTGACATTGCACGGTTTTACACGTATAATCGATTACGAATGTTAACTTAAAACTTTCTAATCGGAAATGAGGCGGGATGATGAAAACGGACCTGACACACGGGCCTGTCATGAAAACAATGCTGCGCTTTGCGGTTCCCATGATTCTCGGGAATCTCATGCAGCAGTGCTACAATATCGCGGATACGCTGATCGTGGGGCAGTTCCTCGGCGCCGGCGCGCTGGCCGCCGTCGGCTCGGCGTTCTCCCTGATGACGTTCCTGACGTCCATTTTGCTGGGCCTTGCGATGGGAAGCGGGACGGTGTTTTCCATGCGCTTCGGGCAAAAGGACGCGCTGGGGCTGAAGGAGGGGATTCTGGCCTCCTTCACACTGCTCGGCGCGGTCACGGTCGTTTTGAACGTCGCGGTTTTTCTCGGGATCGACTGGATCATCCGGGTCCTGCAGACGCCCGCGGATCTGGTCGGCCTGATGCGGGAATACCTGATCGTCATATTCGCCGGGCTGGTCGGCATCTTCCTGTATAACTTCTTTGCGTCGCTGCTGCGCTCGATCGGGAATTCCGTCGTGCCGCTCCTGTTTCTCGCGGTTTCCGCAGTTTTGAACATTGCGCTGGACCTCTGGTTTGTCGCGGGGCTGAACCGCGGCGTCGCCGGGGCGGCGGAGGCCACGGTCATCTCCCAATATGTTTCCGGAATCGGGATCGCCGTCTACACGTGGGTGAAATGCCCCGAGCTGATCCGGAAGGACAAAGCAGTCCGCCTTCGCTGGAGCCGCATCAGGGAAATCACCAGCTATTCGGCGCTGACCTGCCTGCAGCAGTCGATCATGAATCTCGGCATTCTGGCCGTGCAGGGGCTCGTGAACAGCTTCGGCACGACGGTCATGGCGGCCTTTGCTGCAGCGGTGAAGATCGACGCCTTTGCCTATCTGCCGGTTCAGGATTTCGGCAACGCGTTTTCGATCTTCACCGCGCAGAATTTCGGCGCCGGGAAGACGGACCGCATCCGGAAGGGCATCCGCGTCGCGACGCTCACGTCCATGCTTTTCGGCCTTTTGATTTCCATCGCCGTCTTCGTCCTCGCGGAACCGCTGATGACCTTGTTCATCGACGCGGGGGAGACGGCCGTCATCGCGGAGGGCGTTCGGTATCTCCGCATCGAGGGCGCGTTTTACTATCTGATTGCCGCGCTGTTCCTGCTTTACGGGCTGTACCGTGCGCTCGGAAAGCCCGGCATGTCTGTTGTCCTTACCATCGTTTCGCTCGGTATCCGTGTAGCGCTGGCCTATGCGCTCGCATCGATCCCGCTGTTCGGCGTCGTCGGAATCTGGTGGTCGGTGCCGATCGGCTGGCTTCTGGCGGACGCGCTGGGCCTCATCTACTATTTGGCAAAGCGGAAAACCCTGCTGAAGGACAGCAGGGCCGGTGCAAAATGAAGCGATTCCGCAGCTTGGAAAGGGGCGCCGGACTCCACTTTCAATTCATACGTCACGGTCAGCTCATTCCCGCTTTCCCGCTCGAGCCCCGTCCCGCCGAAGAGGTATTCGGTGCCGCTGAAGCCGTCGTATTCCGCCGTGTAAGCGCCGGTGTAGGTATCCGCGCCCGCCGTCCGTTCTCCCGCGAGGTCTTTTTCATCGGTCAGGGCGTATTGGCTCGCGTGGTGGAGAAAGTCGTTAAACCCGTTTATGATGGAATCCTTGCTGCAGCCGGTCAGTGCAAACGCAAGGCAGAAAGCCAGTGCGGCGGCGGCCAGCACATTTCTTCGTTTCATGAAGCGCCTCCTCAAAGCCGGGTGACGATCGACATGCCGATGATTGCGACCGCGCCGACCGCGTAAATCCCGTTGATGACCGTGCAGACCTGCATCCATTTGTTTTTCACCCTGCCTTTGGTATAGGCGAGGACGGAAAAGACGCCGGAGAAAATCATGAAGGCGGCGTAGCTGTAGACCATGATTTCCGCCACGGGGGATTCCAGCGCCCAGTCGAAGGTGCGCAGCGGCAGGATGGTCCACGGGACAAAGAGCATAATGGTCGCGATCGTTGTGCAGATTTTGTTTTTCATCAGAATTATCTCCTTTCAGCAGCGCCGAACCGCATGCAGGCGATTCCAAGCGCAATCACAGTAATCGAAACAGCCGCCGGAAGCCATGGCAGCCAGGCGATTTGGCGTTCGTACACCCCTGCAGCGGAGCGCCCGTATTCGATCATCAGCAGGTAGAACGGGTAGCTCATCGGGTAGGCGAACCAGATTTTCGTGTTGATCATCAGGACCGACGGAACGATGGAGGCGAGGCCGATTCCGACCGAGAAGACCGGCGTCTGAATCAGGTTGGCGATCATCCAGAACACCGCCGCCATGGGGACGGCCCCGGCGTAAAGGCTGAAGGCGACCCGGCAGACGTAGAGCGGCTCGAGAACGAAATTGTAATCCTGTAACGCGGAAGCGATGGCCGCGCTGATGAAATAGGCGGCGATCGTCATGGCCATCTGGACAAAGGACAGCAGAATCAACACCGTAAATTTTGCAAGGCAGAGCTTTGCGGTATTTACCGGCAGCGAGAGCATTTTGAGGATGCCCTTGTTGGCGCGCTCGGTTTGGGTGAGCAGCACCGTGCCGACCACGAGAGACGCGGGGATCATAAACCAGACCATCCCCATAAGGCCCTGAATGAAGAAGTTGTTCTCCGGCATGATCGGGATGCCCCGCGTATCGAAGTTCATTTCGGCGTTGATGATACTCGGAATCCACATGAGAATGACCGGGACCAGCAGGATCAGCAGGATTTTGGAACGGCGTATTTTCCTGAGTTCCACGCCGATCAGGGCAAAGAAGTTCATTCTGCACACCTCCTGATTTTTTGACAGACAAGCTCCAGCAGCCCGAAGACCACGGTTTCGGCGGCGCAGACACCCAGAAACAGCGGGTCGCGTCCGCTTTCCGCCGCCATGGCCAGCGTTTGATAGGGAGAGCTGAACGGGCAAAGGCTCAGAAGCAGATTGTCCTGCGGGAAGATGGACATCGTAAACACCAGGATCACGCCGATCCCGAGGGAGACCCACATATTTTTGCAGGATGAAGCGATCACCAGCATCAGCATGACCGTCGGCAGTGTGACAAACCACTGAAAGCCCGCGCTTTTCAAAAGCGCCGGTATATCGAATGCGTAACCTGGGAACCAGTGAACGGCGCATCCGGCAAGGACGGCCGTTTCCATGGCCGCCATCAGGGCGAGCACCAGCGCGGCGATCACGAACTTCGTCAAAAACAGATTGCCCGCCCGTACCGGCAGCACATCCATTTTCTGCGCGCCGTTGT
The DNA here is from genome assembly GCA_900552925.1 of uncultured Oscillospiraceae bacterium. Lineage (GTDB taxonomy): Bacteria > Bacillota > Clostridia > Oscillospirales > Acutalibacteraceae > Hominenteromicrobium > Hominenteromicrobium gallistercoris. The sequence continues at coordinate 962 of USBH01000126.1, read as the reverse complement.
CGGCGTATTCGGTGTGAAACATCATGCAGGCGCCGCAGATGCAGACCAGAATGTTGAGCATGGCCATCATCTGCCAGTTGGCGTCCATCAGGATGGAAAAGGGCTCTCCCGGCAGGGCGGTAAAGGTCTCCGCCCGGACCAGCATATTGACAAGCGGGAACGCCGACGCCAGCAGCCCGCCCGCAAGGAAAGCGGGGAAATATCCCGTCCGCTTCAGCTTTTTTGCTTCCAGTGCAAGTGTCATCTTCCGGCGCCTCCTCTGCGGTTGTCCTCGTCGATCATGGCGAGGAAGGTGTCTTCGAGGTTGTCGGTGGGGAACCCGGCAGCGCGGGCGTTGTTTTTCAGCGCTTCCATCGTCCCCTCGAACAGCAGCCGGCCGTGGTTGAGAATCCCGATGTCATCCGCCATCAGCTCCACCTCCGGCAGCAGGTGGGAGGAGACAAGCACCGTGCAGTCGTACTGCTGCGGCAGGGACCTGACCAACGTGCGGATCTCGTGGATGCCCACCGGGTCCAGGCCGTTGGTCGGCTCATCGAGGATGAGGATCGGCGGTCGGCCGATCAGCGCGCCGGCCAGCCCAAGCCGCTGCTTCATGCCGAGTGAATACTTCTTCGCCAGCCGTTTGCGGAACGGCGTCAGCCCGACGAGCTCCAGCGCGTCGGAAACGCTGCTTTTCGGCAGGCCGAGGATTCTGCGGATGATCTCGAGGTTTTCCTCCCCGGTCAGGTTGCCGTAGAATGCGGGCGCTTCAATAAAGGAGCCGACTTCCTTCAGAATCGGCACCCGGTCGGCGGGGTAGGTCTTGCCGTCGATCTGAAAGCTGCCCGCAGTCGGATGCGTCAGGCCGAGGAACATCTTCATGGTGGTGGATTTTCCCGCGCCGTTTGGGCCGAGGAACCCGTAAACGCTCCCTTTCCGGATATGCAGGTTCAGATTAGAAACCGCCGTGAAGTCCCCGTACG
>USBH01000125.1 GCA_900552925.1 uncultured Oscillospiraceae bacterium | reverse complement strand
GGGTGTGGCTGTCCGAGCCGATCAGCGTCTTGCCCGGGATGCCGAAGCGCTCGAGATGCACCTGGTGGCAGATGCCGTTGCCCGGGCGGGAGAAATAGATGCCGTGCTTCTTCGCAACGGTCTGGATATAGCGGTGGTCGTCGGCGTTCTCAAAGCCGGTCTGCAGCGTGTTGTGGTCGATGTAAGCCACGCTGCGCTCGGTTTTGACGCGCGGCACGCCCATGGCTTCAAATTCGAGGTACGCCATCGTGCCGGTGGCGTCCTGCGTCAGCGTCTGGTCAATGCGCAGGCCCACATCTGCGCCGGGCGTCATTTCGCCGCTCAGCATGTGCGCCTTGATGATCTTCTGTGCAATAGTCAGTCCCATTTCGATCTCTCCTTCGGATAGAATCTTCTGTTATTATCTACTATTTATACGGAAATGTCAATGCAAAATCGATAATTTTTGCAGGATTCTGAGAATGCCTTGCAAAATTTGCGGCAGTGCGTTCGAAAAAAAGCGAAACAGCCCGGATATCTCCCGATATGGCCGGCGCTTTGCCGGAAAAGCGCTGCATGCGCGTCGGCGGAGCCTGCAAAATCTCCCAGATTATCCTTGCGGTTTGCGCGGGGAAGTGCTATAATGGTACGCGTGTAAATCTGCACCTTGCCGGCAAATGCAGCTGCGGCGTATGATTCTGCGTTTTCTCCTCAAACTATGCGTATCAAAACCAAGGAGCTGTAACGCATGAAGAATACGAAAAAGCAGGCGCTCTACTCGATCGACGACGTTGAGACGGATACGGTCGACGAAGAGGAGGAGCGCCAGAAGCAGATCCGCGAAAGCGGGTCGGTCATCGCGAAAAACCGCAGGCATACCGTTCAGTGCCTGACGATCATCGGGCAGATCGAAGGGCATTACATCGCGCCGTCTCAGAATAAGACGACGAAGTACGAGCACGTGATCCCGCAGATTGTCGCCGTGGAGGAGGACCCGGAGATCGACGGTCTTCTGATGATCCTCAACACGGTGGGCGGCGACGTGGAAGCCGGGCTCGCCATCGCGGAGCTTGTGGCCGGGATGAAAAAGCCGACCGTTTCGCTCGTGCTCGGCGGCGGCCACTCGATCGGCGTGCCGCTGGCCGTCGCGGCGAAGCATTCGTTCATCGCCCCGTCGGCCTCGATGACGATCCACCCCGTGCGCATGAACGGGCTGCTGCTCGGCGTGCCGCAGACGCTCGAATACTTCCAACGCATGCAGGACCGCATCACGAACTTCGTCACGGCCAATTCGCACATCTCGCACGAGCGCTTTATGCAGCTTGCGATGAACACGCAGGAGCTCGTGATGGACGTGGGCACCGTGCTGGACGGCGACGAGGCCGTCGCCGAAGGGCTCATCGACACGCTCGGCAACCTGCACGAGGCGATGGACTGCCTCGACGCGATGATCGCGGCGGAAAAGAAAAAGCGCCGCAGCGAGTCGGGGCGCGGCAAGAAAAAGTGAAGTCTGCCCGAAAACGGCCGTTCGGCCGTTTTACATACCGGGGAATACTGAGGGAGAAAAAACTGTAAAGGAGATTCTACATAATGTCTATCTGGGAAGCAATCATTCAGGGAATCGTGCAGGGCGCAACGGAGTTTCTGCCGGTTTCCAGCAGCGGCCATCTCGCGCTCTCGCAGCACATTCTCGGCGTGCAGCTCGACAGCCTGCTGTTCGACATCCTGCTGCACCTCGGCACGCTGATTGCGGTGTTCGCGGTCTATTACAAGCTCATCTGGCGGCTGATCAAGGCGTTTTTCAGCCTGATCGCCGACCTTGTGCACGGGCGCTTCAAGTGGAAGGAAATGGACCACGACCGCCGGCTTCTGATGATGCTCATCATCGGCCTGCTCCCGCTGTTCCTTCTGTTCCTGCCGGTGCCGGGCACGGGCATGCAGCTCAAGGACGTTTCGGAGCTCTGGTCGAAGGATACGACGATCTGGATCGAAGGCCTCGCCTTCCTGATGACGAGCGCCATGCTGTTCCTCGGCATCCGCGCGATGAAGAAAACAAAGCCGCACCGGCACGTGAGCCGTGACGGCAAGGTTTCCGAGATCCGCGGCCGCCGGAAGATCCACACGGTGGACGCCGTCTGCATCGGCGTGACGCAGTGCGCGGCGGCGCTGTTCCCGGGCCTTTCCCGTTCGGGCTCCACGCTTGCGACCGGCCTGATGCGCGGCATCAACCAGCAGACGGCGCTCGACTATTCGTTCGTGCTCGGCATCCCGTCGATTCTCGCGGCGGCTGTGCTGACCATTTCGGATGTGGCGGGACAGCCTGCGGACATCGGCGTCGGCGTAATGATTGCGGGCGTTGTCACGGCGGCCATTGTCGGCTTCCTCGCGATCAAGCTTTTAAAGTGGATCGTGACGACGAATAAGCTGCAGATTTTTGCGTATTACACGCTGATCCTCGGCGTAGCGACGTTGATTGTCGCGGCGATTGAGGCGATCGGCGGAAAGAATCTTTTCAACGGGCTGCCGCTCTGAGGGCGGGTCAACCCATAAGCGTTTTGGAGGGCTATTTTGGCGGGTAAAAAGCAAAGCACACAAAAAAAGAGCGGACGTCCTGCGGCGAAAAAAAGCGCGCAGAGCAAGGCGGCGCCGCGTTCAAAATCGAATACGGCGAAAGCAAAGCAGCAGGCCGCGCAGATCGAGCAGATCCGCCAGCGCAACCAGCGCAGCGCGATTTTCTGGTTTCTCGGGGCGATCCTCGCCGCGTGCCTTGTGTTGATTCCCGGCGAAAATATCTGGCTTTTCATACATAACGTGCTGCGCGGGCTTTTCGGCGACTGGGCGCTGATCCTCGCGGTCCTGATGCTTTACGTCGCGGTGACGAAGGCGTTCGAGAAGACCGGGCTGTACCGCGGGGCGCGGATGGTCTTCGTATGCCTGATTTTGTTCTTCTGGTGCGCGGCGGTGCATCTTTTCGGCAACGCCGCGCTGCCGGAGGGCATGAGCTTTTTTGAGACGATCGGCTATCTTTACACGCGCGGCGTGGAATCCGGCGGCGCGGGACTGGTCGGCGGAATGCTCGGCGCGCCGCTGGCCTCTGCCGTCGGCGTCGTCGGCGCGCGGATCCTGATCGTGATCCTGCTCGTCGGCGCGGTCATGCTGCTGACGGGCACGTCGCTCGCCACGCTGTTCCGCGCAATGTCGCGGCCGGCCGTGAAGATCCACGACGTCGCGCAGCGCCGGCGTGAGGAGCGCAGGCTGCTGGAGGAAAACCGCGAAAGCAGCATCGACATACCGCTCGGCGCGGTGATGCCGCAGCACCCGGTGCGTTCGATTCCGGAGGAAGTGGAAAGCGCGGCGGGCGGCAAAAAGAAGAAAAAGGGCAAGAGCCCGCAGCTCGAGAATCTGGAAAAGGTCTTCGGCATCAAGCAGACGGAGCCGGATCACGACCCGGTCGTCATTCAGGAGTCGGAGGTCGAGCAGCCTGCGGCTTATCCGGTCGAAAAGCTTTTCGACGCGAACCGGCAGGTGCCCGACTTCGGCGTGCCGCAGGTGGAGGCGCAGCCGGAAAATGCGGCGGAGTCGGCCGCACCGGAGCGCCATGCGCCGGTCGCGCATGAGGTCGTTGAGGCGGAGACGATCCCGCCGGCGCCGGCCGAAGCCGCAGCGGCGCAGCCTGCCGCGCCGGTCACGGTCGCGGACCACGCGGCGCAGAATCCCGAAACAGCGGCGGAGGCCGAGCGCGCGGTGGCCGAATCGATGCGCAAAAAGATGGAGGCGGAAAAGCGCGAGACGCAGCCGCTCAAGGGCGCGCAGGCCGTCGAGGAAAGCAGCTACTGCTTCCCGCCGGTCACGATGCTCGCCTCGAGCAAAAAGGTGGACGCGAACCTCGAAACCGAGGAGCTGCAGACGAACGGCAAGATGCTCGTCGAGACGCTCAAGAGCTTCGGCGTGCAGACGAAGATTCTCGACATCTGCCGCGGCCCGGCGGTCACGCGCTACGAGCTGCAGCCGGCGGCGGGCGTCAAGATCAGCAAGATCACGAATCTCGCCGACGACCTCGCCATGAACCTCGCCGCGACCGGCGTGCGCATTGAAGCGCCGATCCCGGGCAAGGCGGCGGTCGGCATCGAGGTGCCGAACAAGACAAAGAGCATCGTGCGCATGCGCGAGCTGATTGAATCCAACAGCTTTGCAACCTCGAAGAGCCACCTTACCGTGGCGCTCGGCCGCGACATCGCCGGTCAGGTCACGGTCGCGGACCTTGCCAAAATGCCGCACGTGCTGATTGCCGGCACGACCGGCTCGGGCAAGTCGGTCTGCATCAACTCGCTGATCGTCAGCCTGCTGTACAAGTCCGGCCCGGACGACGTGCGCTTTCTGATGATCGACCCGAAGGTCGTCGAGCTCGGCATCTACAACGGCATCCCGCACCTGCTCGTCCCGGTCGTGACCGATCCGCGCAAGGCAGCCGGCGCACTGAACTGGGCCGTCACGGAGATGCTCAAGCGCTACAAGATCTTTGCGGAGAACAACGTGCGCGACCTCAAGGGCTACAACGCCCTCGTCGAGGCGAACGGCTACCAGGATGAAAACGGCCAGCCGATGCACAAGATGCCGCAGATCGTCATCATCATCGACGAGCTTTCCGACCTGATGATGGCTGCGCCGAACGAGGTGGAGGACGCGATCTGCCGCCTCGCGCAGATGGCGCGCGCCGCGGGCATGCACCTCGTCGTCGCGACGCAGCGCCCGTCCGTCGACGTTGTGACCGGCCTGATTAAGGCGAACATCCCGAGCCGCATCGCGTTCGCGGTGTCCTCGGCGATCGACTCGCGCACGATTCTCGACAGCGCCGGCGCGGAAAAGCTGCTCGGACAGGGCGATATGCTGTTTTCGCCGGTCGGCGCACAGAAGCCGCTGCGCATCCAGGGCTGCTTTGTCAGCGACAGCGAGATCGAATCCGTCGTCGACTTCGTCCGCAACTCGAAAGCCGTCGTGTACGACGACAGCGTGGCCGAGGAGATCGAGCGCAACGCTGCCAGCGATTCCAAGTCTGAGGACACCGGGGACAGCGAGGGCGGGGGAGACCCCATGATCGACGAGGCCATCAAGGTGGTGGTAGAGGCAGGCCAAGCCTCCACTTCATTGCTGCAAAGAAGGCTCCGCCTGGGCTATGCCCGTGCCGGACGGCTCATCGACGAGCTGGAACAACTGGGTGTGGTGGGTCCCCACGAGGGGTCTAAACCGCGGCAGGTGCTGATGACCTACGCCTGTCTCTTATACACATCTGACGCTGCCGACGAATTAGACGGTGTAGA
>USBH01000124.1 GCA_900552925.1 uncultured Oscillospiraceae bacterium | reverse complement strand
CCCGCGTTGCGGGCAGCGGCAGCAAAATCACGGCGCTTCTTTTCACGAGGTCCGGCAGCGACGTTTCGGCAACGCCGCGGATCGGCCCCGAATTTTCAAAACCGTATGCGCAGACGGGGTAACCGTCGGCGGCAATGGACGCGGCGAGATACCGCATCCGCTCGTCGCCGCCGATCACGCCGAAGCTGTTGATCATGGGCATAAGGGTTCACGCCTTTCCAAAACTTTTCCTTCAATTCATTGTATGGCCTTTGGCCGCTTTTGTGCCGCGCGGAAATACTTTTTCGGCCTTTTTTTCATTTGCCTATTTATTTTTTCCTGTTTTGGCATTATAATAGTACAGATCATAAGATCCTGTAACGACAGATTCCCGTTTTGATTTTCGATATAATCCGATAAAAAAGCCCGGCGGCAGTTCGGCCGGCGGCATAGGAAAGGAACGCTTTTATTATGGCAGAGAGCAAAAACTTACTGGATACAGTCAAACGCCTGCACTTTGTGGGCATCGGCGGCTCGGGCATGTGCCCGATGGCGGAGATCCTCCACCACAAGGGCTATGTGATCACCGGCAGCGACATCAACGAGTCCGACACGCTCGAGCGTATCCGCGGCTATGGCATCCCGGTCAGCATGGGCCACCGCGCCGAGAACATCGGCGACGCGGAGCTCGTCGTCTACACCGCCGCCGCAAAGCAGGATAACCCGGAGCTCGTCGCCGCGCGCGAAAAGGGCGTCCCGACGCTCGAGCGCTCGGTGGTGCTCGGCCTGCTCACGAAAAAGTTTTCGAACTCCATCGCCGTTTCCGGCACGCACGGCAAGACGACCACGACCGGCATGCTCACGCAGATCCTGATCGAGGCGGGCCGCGACCCGAGCGCCGTCATCGGCGGCAAGCTGCCCTTCATCGGCGGCAACGGCCGCGTCGGCAAGAGCGACACCATGGTCTGCGAGGCCTGCGAGTACGTCGACACCTTCCTGCAGCTGCACCCCGCGTTCAGCATCATCCTGAACATCGACGGCGACCACCTCGACTACTTCGGCACGCTCGACAACATCATCAAGTCCTTCCACCAGTTCTGCCTGCAGACCTCCGGCTGCATCCTCGTAAACGGCGACAACGAGAACGCGATGCGCGCCGTTGCGGGCATCACGCACGCGAAGGTCCTCACCTTCGGCCGCTCGGCGTCGTGCGACTACTGCGTCTCCGAGCTCAACGAGGAGGATACCGCCTGCGAAGATTTCACCATCATGCACGGGGACGAGCGCGTCTGCCGCGTTAACCTGCATGTGCCGGGCGAGCACAACATGATGAACGCGCTCGCCGCCGCGGCCGCGGCCCACTACTTCGGCGTGGACGGCGCGCACATCAAGACGGCGCTGGAAGCCTTCACCGGCGTGCACCGCCGCTTTGAGGTGCTCGGAAAGTTCGACGGCGTGACCGTCGCCGACGATTTCGCCCACCACCCGACGGAGCTTTCCTCGGTGCTTTCCTCGGCCATGCGCATGGGCTACCACGCGGTCTGGGCGATCTTCCAGCCGCACACCTACTCGAGAACCGCCATGCTGCTCGACGATTTCGCCGCGGCGCTCTCAATTCCCGACCACGTTGTGATGACCGAGATCCTCGCGGTGCGCGAGACGAACACCTACAACATCCACACGAGCGATCTGGCCGCCAAGATCCCCGGAAGCTGCTGGTTCGACAGCTTTGAGGAAATCGCCGACTACGTCATGGCGCGCGCCGAGGACAACGATTTGATCCTGACGCTCGGCGGCGGCGACATCTACAAATGCGCCAACCTGATCGTGGAAAAATACAAGAACCGATAAAATGGCGGGGAAAGCCTTTGGCTGAAGGCTCTCCCCTTCTTTCTGCCGGCGGGACAGGCCGCCGCAAAACCGCGCGGCTCGCACGCGCGCAATCCCGGAGGTATCTCATGTCTATCCGCGCAGTCTTTTTCGACGTGGACGGCACGCTGCTCGGCGCCGGCCACCGCATCCCGCCCTCGGCGCTCGAGGCGCTATACGCCGCCCGGCAAAACGGCGTGCGCCTGTTCATCGCGACCGGCCGCGTCACCGCGATGGCGCTTTTCCTGAAAGATATGTTTGATTTCGACGGCTACCTCACGCTGACCGGCCAGTACGGCTTTGACCGCAGCGGCCGCGTGCTGCACCGGCTGCCGCACGACCCGGAGGACATCCGGATCCTGATGCGGCTGCAGGAAAAGGAGCCTTTCCCCTGTTTGATCGCCGAAGCGGAAAACTGCTTTATGGCGAGCGACTCCGACCTCGTGCGCATGCACTTTATAGACCACGGGCTTCCGGAGCCGGCGCTCTATGACATCCGCCGGCTCGAAACACACGACGTCTACCAGCTCATCACCTACGACCCGGAGCGCACCAACCCGAAGCTCGCGCCGCTGCGGCACGTCCGCATCACGAACGCCGCCAGCTACTGCCACGACGTGATCCCCGAAAACGGCGGAAAGCATGTCGGCATCCGCCGGCTCGCCGCGCATTACGGCTTGAAGCCCGAGGAGATCCTCGTCTTCGGCGACGGCAAGAACGACGTCGACATGCTGCGGTACGCCGGCATCGGCGTCGCGATGGGCAACGCGTGCCCCGAGGCCAAAGCGGCCGCCCGCTACATAACGACGCACGTCGACGCGGACGGCGTGTACAACGGCCTGAAGCATTTCGACGTGATCTGAAAAAACGCCAAAAGCGCGTGGAGGAACCTTTCCGGTGTTCCTCCACGCGCTTTATTTTGCAGATTCCTCTATTTCGTTTTGTTATGGCACGCGGCGCCGCATTGGCATCCGGAGGCCTTATCAGCCTCTGTACCGCACCCAGCAGTCGCGCACAATGGCGTTCATCGCGTCCAACTTCACCTGCATGTCCTTGGCGAGCGCAATCTGGCAGCGGGTGCGCTCCAGATTGTGCTGCGGCGACCTGATCTTGAAATACTTGTCGCCCACGATGTAGTCGTCCAGGAACCGCGTGGCCAGCTCGCACGCCAGCGTGAAGCAGCTGTTCCCGAGCGTCGCCACCTCGGCCTCGGTCAGCGTCGCCGCCGTCTTCTTCAGGAAGCCCTCGGCAAACGCCCAGAAGACATTGAGGTTTACGCCGGCCTTCTCCGCCTGCGGGCAGTCCTCCTCGACGAAGTTCGCCGCAAAACGGATCGCGTCGCCGAAGTCGTGCCCGACCAGACCGGGCATGACGGTGTCGAGGTCGATGACGACGAGCGGCTGGTGCGTCGCCTCGTCGAACAGCACGTTGTTGATCTTCGTGTCGTTGTGCGTCACGCGCAGCGGCAGCTCGCCCTGCTCCTGCATGTCCGTCAGCCTGCACGCCTCATCCTCGGCCGAGAGCAGCCAGTCGAGCTCCGCCCTGACCTCGGCCACGCGGCCGCAGGGGTCCGCCGCCATGTCCGCTTTCAGCTTCTCATACCGCTTGCGCGTGTTGTGGAAGTCCGGGATCGTGTAGTACAGCGCGCCGGCGTCGAAATCCGACAGCATCATCTGGAAATCGCCGAACGCCTCGCCCGCGCTGCGCACCACGTTGAGATCGTCGCAGCTGTTGAAGGTAACCGACGGCACGTAGTTGCTCAGCCGCCAGAAGCCGTCCTGATCCATCAGGTAGTTGCTCCGCTCCGCCGTGTGGTGGAAATGCAGGCATTTGGTTTCGGGGAACTTGTGGTGGATGTACTCCGTCACCTTGTCGATGTTGGACATCAGCGCCACCGGGTCCTGAAACGCGTAGGTGTTGACGCGCTGCACGAGATACGATTTGATCTGCGCCATGCCCGAGCCGTCGTCGCGGATGTAATTCACCTTGTAGGTGTGGTTGACGTTGCCCATCTTGATCTCCTCATACGAGAAGAAGGGGCCCGGGATGCGAAACGCTTCGCCCACCTGCAGCAGCTTGCGGGCAATTTCAGGGTTCATGGCTTCCTGTTGTGTTGTCATTTGAATCATTCCTCAATTTTGTTCTTTATTTATTCCCGCCGGTCCAAACGCAAAAGCGCGCCGCAGAGCAGCCGGGCCGCCGGGTTTCAAGCTGAATTATTCCCTGTCCGCCGGCCGGAACACGCGCAGCGTATGCCGGAGGATCGCCACCGCGATCAGGCAGGCGCAGACGGACGCGGCGATTGAGATTTCATCCATGCCGAGCGGCCCCGTGATCATCGCGATGAGGATCGCCGCCGCGGCGAGCACGACCAGCGCGATGTAAACCGCCTTGTCGATCTGGCGGAGTGTTTTCCTGTCCATTTTCTCCCTCTTTTCCCTGCCGCCGCACGGACGGCGATTGTATCCGGCCGAAACCGGACTGCTTCCTTTACTTTTCCTGCAGCAGACCGGCTGTAAGCGCCGCGAAGTCCTCGAGCGTCAGCGCCTCGGCGCGCGCGTTCTGCGGCACGCCCGCCGCGTCGAACGCTGCGGCGACTGCCTGCTTGCTCCGGCCCAGCGTGTTTGCGATCGAATTGACGGCCGTTTTCCGGCGCTGTGCAAACGCAGCGCGGACGACGCGGAAAAAGAACGGCTCGTCCGCGACCTCGACCGGCGGCGTCCTGCGGATGCGCAGGCGGATCACAGCGGAGTCGACGTTCGGCGCCGGCATGAAGCTGCCGCGGCTGACCTGAAAAAGGATCTCCGGCTCCGCATAATACCAGACCGCCGCGCTCACCGCGCCGCAGGCCCGCTCGCCCGGATGCGCGCACAGGCGCTCCGCCGCCTCCTTCTGCACCATGACCGTGATCGACGTGACCGGCAAACGCTCCTCGAGCAGGCGCATGATGACCGGCGAGGTGATGTAATACGGCAGGTTCGCGCAGACCGCGACCTCCCCGCCGGGGAATTCCTCCTCGATCATCCGGCGCAGGTCGAGCTTCATCACGTCGGCGTTCAGGATCTTCACATTGTTGCAGTCCGCAAGCGTTTCATCGAGCACCGGCAGCAGCCGCTTGTCCAGCTCGATCGAAACGACCTTTTTGGCGACCTGGGAAAGCTCCCAGGTCAGGACGCCGATGCCCGGGCCGACCTCGACGGCGCCGGCGCAGTCCGCCGCGCCGCTCAGCGCCGCCATGCGCGGGCAGACCGACGGGTTGATGAGGAAATTCTGTCCGAGCGCCTTGGAAAAATGGAAGCCGTTTTTCTCGAGGACAGCCCGGATCGTTGAAATATCGGAAAGTTTCTGCATAATCTAAAATCTCCCAAATAATCTTCCGCCGCAGACGGTTGTTTGGACCGCAAAGGCCTGTCTCTTATACACATCTCCGAGCCCACGAGACTGCAGCTAATCTC
>USBH01000123.1 GCA_900552925.1 uncultured Oscillospiraceae bacterium | reverse complement strand
TCTACACCGTCTAATTCGTCGGCAGCGTCAGATGTGTATAAGAGACAGGTACATCGTCGGCGGCGCGCAGAAGGTCGTGATGTTGTAGCGCTTGAACATCGGCAGGATATCGTGCGCGTCGAACTTGTCGAAGTCGTAGGTGAAGATCGCGGCCTCGCACATCCACTGGCCGTAGAGCTTGCCCCAGAGCGCCTTGCCCCAGCCGGTGTCGGAGATCGTGAAGTGCAGCCCCTCGGGGTTCACGTTGTGCCAGTACTTCGCCGTGATGTAGTGGCCGAGCGCGTACTTGTAGTTGTGCTCGGCGATCTTCGGGTAGCCGGTCGTGCCCGAGGTGAAGAACATCAGCATCGGGTCGCTGCCGCAGGCCGTGTCCGCTGTGCGCTCGAAAACGTCGCTCTGCGCCTCGACGCCGGCGTCGAAGTCGAGCCAGCCCTCGCGCGCGCCGTTCGCCATCATCAGGTGCTCGACGGTATCGCAGTTCTTCGCCGCGCGCATCGCCTCATCGGCGACCTGGCCGTCCGGCGTGCAGACGAGCGCCTTGACACCCGCCGCCTTGAAGCGGTAGTCGAAGTCGTGCTCCATCAGCAGGTTCGTCGCCGGGATGACGACTGCGCCGAGCTTGTGCAGCGCGAGGATCGCGAACCAGAACTGGTAGTGGCGCTTGAGCACGAGCATGACGCGGTCGCCGCGGCCGATGCCGAGCGACTTGAAGTAATTCGCCGTCTTGTTCGACATGCGCTTCATGTCGCCGAAGGTGAAGCGCCGCTCCTCGTGGTGCTTCGAGACCCAGAGCATCGCGAGCTTGTCCGGGTCCTTCTCGGCGATCCGGTCGACGATGTCGAACGCGAAGTTGAACTTCTCCTCATCCGTGAATTTGATCGACTTGAGGATGCCGTTCTCGTCGAGCGTCGTGTGCACGAACGGGCTCGAGACCGTCTCGCGCTCCGTGCGGGCGAGCTTCGCCTTGATGAGGCCCTCGAATTTGTCCTTCTCCGGCTCGAGCGCCTGGCCGGGCCGCATGACGATCGCGTAAAATTCGCAGTCCTCGCCGCCGATGGCGATCATGCCGTGCGGCGTTCCGCTGTTGTAGTAGATCGTGTCGCCCGCGCCGAGCTCCTCGATGTGCGAGCCGACCTGCACGCGCATCCGGCCCTTGACGATGATGTCGAGCTCCTGGCCCTGATGGGTGGAGAGCTTGATCGCGACGTTCTGCTCCGCCTCGTTGTACGGCATCGTCACGTAGAACGGCTCGGCGGTCTTCTGCTTGAACAGCGGCGCGAGGTTCAGGTACTTGAAGCCGTGGCGGCGCGTGATCGGCAATCCCTCGCCGCGGCGGGAAATCGTGTAGGTGGAAAGCGTCGGGCTGACGCCCTTGATGAGGTCGGTCGGGTCGATGCCGAAGCGCTCCGCACATTTGTAGATGAACGTGAAGCTGAAATCGCTCTCGCCGTTTTCACACCGGCGGTACTCCTCGACGGTCACGCCGGTCCGCTGCGCCATCTCCTCCTCGGAAAGGCCCATGATGTCGCGCATGGTGCGGATTCGCTCCGCCACCTCCGCGAGCTGCGTTTTGAGGTCCGTCTTTTCAGACCTCGCCGTCTGTGTTTCGTTTGCCAATTCGATCATTCCTTTCCTGTATTTTCCAAAGGCGAAGCGGTTGATCCCGAATAAAAAAACTCCGTCTCAAATTGCTTTGAGACGGAGAAAAATCCGCGGTACCACTCAAATTGCTCCCGAACGGGAACCACTCTTCGGACTCGCATGAAGCCCTATGCACTGACGCAGCACAACTCGGAAAGCATCTACTCGCCTTGCGGCTTTTGGGCTTTCAGCTCGGAAGGGATGGGCACTCGCTCCTTTTGTATCGGCTCGCAGCAGCCGCCGACTCTCTGAAACAAACCGGACCGCGCCGTCTTCGTCATCGCTTTTGGAATATGAAATTTTCCGGATTAAATTTACTATACCCGGTTTTTGCCGCGTTGTCAACTGTTTTTTTGAATTTTACGCGTCCTTGTGCGCGGCCTCCGCAGCGTCCGCCGCTTCCTCCAGCCAGTCGCCCTCGAACAGCTCGATGACGCCGCGGTCGCACAGCGAGGCGATCTGCGGGTCGAGCGGGATGCGCCCGAGCACCTTGAGGCCGTACTTCGCCGCCACCTCATCGATGTGGCTCTCGCCGAACACCTTGATCGGCTCGCCGCAGTGCGGGCACTGGACGTAGCTGTAATTCTCGATCAGGCCGAGCACCGGCACGTTCATCATCTGCGCCATTTCGACCGCCTTCGAGACGATCATGGAGACGAGCTCCTGCGGCGAGGTGACGATGATGATGCCGTCGAGCGGGATGGACTGGAACACCGTCAGCGGCGCGTCGCCGGTTCCGGGAGGCAGGTCGACGAACATGCAGTCCACCTCGTTCCAGATCACGTCGCTCCAGAACTGCTTGATGACGCCGGCGATCACCGGGCCGCGCCAGACGACCGGCGAGGTCTCGTCTTCGAGCAGGAGGTTGATGCTCATGACCTCGATGCCGCTCTTCGTGTTGACCGGGAAAAGGCCGTCCTCGCAGCCCTGCGCCTTCTCGTGCATGCCGAAGCACTTCGGGATCGACGGGCCGGTCACGTCCGCGTCGAGGATCGCGGTCTTGAGGCCGCGGCGCTGCATCGTGACAGCCAGCATGGAGGTGACGAGGCTCTTGCCGACGCCGCCCTTGCCGCTGACGACGCCGATGACCTTTTTCACCTTACTCATCTTATTCATTGGCGCGAGAAAGCTCTCCGGCTGCTGGCGGGAGGGGCAGTCCTCGCCGCAGCTCGAGCAGTCGTGCGTGCAGTTTTCGCTCATATTCTCTACAACTTCTTTCTCAAAAAATTCGGATAAGCTCCATACGATTTATGATAGTCTTTTCGAACAGTTTTGTCAAGATGCGGGCCCTTTATACGCCCTTTCCACCGTCGTTTTCGCCGCCCGGCGCCCCGGAAAGGAACATCAGGCCGAAGCCGGCGGCCAGGAACACGCAGGAGCACCAGATCGCCGGCGCGCCCCACGCGAGCGCCGCAACGCTTCCAAGGCCGGCACCGGCCGCAAAGGTCAGCAGGATGCCGCCGTACCGCAGGGCGTCGCGCAGCAGGTTCTTCTCGTGCGTGCGGAAAAAGGCGCAGAGCAGCTCCGTGCCGCTGCGCAGGTTGCCGACGCACATCGTGCTCGCGTAGGTGTTGCCGCGCATCTTCCGGAACGACTGCACCTGCATCGCGCAGACGAACGAGATCAGCGCGTTTGCAATGTTGTCGACCGGGATAAACGCGACGAAAAACAGCGTGAGGATCTCGAGCAGCAGGACGGTCTGCCGCCAGTGCAGCCGCCGGGCATAGCGGAACGCGCCGCGGATCAGCTCGGCAAAGCAGGTGCCCGCGACGAACGCGCCGAGCGGGATCAGGTAGTGCAGCGCGTTCCCCCAGCTGCCGCGCAGCAGATGCACGCTGAGCAGAACGATGTTGCCCGTCTGCGCGTTTGCAAACACCTGCCCCCGGAAGCAGTACGAATAGGCGTCCTGAAAGCCGCCCGAAAGCGTCAGGAGCAGCGCCGTAAAGTACGCGTCGGACATCTGTCCCGTAGGTCTGAAGCGTTTCACGCCGCATCCCCTCCGATCCGCCGCGCCGGGCGCCGCTGTACGGTCCGTCCGTTCATTCGAATCCCTCAAATCACTCCGCCGTTTCCGGCAATTTTCGGCCGTGCGCCTGCACCGCCGCCTCTAGTATACCCGGAATTCTAAAATATGTAAAATGTATATATGGTATTGCTGATATACGCAAAAGATATTTTTGCCTGATTTCCGCGCAGCGCCCTTGCGCCGCCTTGCGCGATACGCTAACCGCCCGGCCCATGCGTCAGCGCGGGACGGCTTCGCCGGAATAGTGGACGTGCGCGAGCCTCCAGCCGTCCGGCTCCCGGACGTAGACCTGCGTTTCCATGCCCCGAAGGCCGTGCGGCGCCCCGGTTTCCCGCCGGATACACGCCGTGCGGTAGGCGAAGACCGCCGCAGTCCCCACACGCAAAACAAGGGGCGGAAAGCTGCCAGCTTCCCGCCCCTTGTTGATTTGCCGTTTTGCCGGCGCGTTTCCGGTGCACCATTTACTTGTTCGCCGCGGCGTCTCTCTCCTTATCGAGCTTAACATTGCGGAAGTAGAGGACCATATCGATCGTGATCTCCACGAAGTTCAGCACGTAGAAAACCCAGCCCAGATAGAAGATCGGGCCGTCCTTGCCCAGCGCGAAGCACTGGATGAACTTCATCGCGATGCCCGCAATGTAGCCGAGCCAGATGAAGAACTCGAACTGCAGGCTCTTGCCCTTGGCGGTTCTGGACTTGACCGACTTGTAGATGGACAGCGGCCAGGAAAGGCCGAATGCGAGAATCATAATGGTTTCCAGAATCTCAGCAATCATTTCAGGTGTCATTTCGCTTCATTCCCCTTTTGTTCTGTCAGAATTAATATGCACAAACAAGAGGCGGAGCAATTCCGCCTCCTGCTGCAAAGACAATTTATTTGTGCTGTGCGAGATATGCCGCGCGGCCTTCCTCGTAGAGGTTGTTGCCCTCGCTGTCGATGATGACGACGAGCGGCATATCCTCCACGTACAGCTTGCGCAGCGCCTCGGCGCCGAGATCCTCATACGCGATGAGCTCCGCGCTCTTGATGCACTTGGCGAGCAGCGCGCCGGCGCCGCCGATCGCGCCGAAATACACGCCGCTGTACTTCTTCATCGCCTCGACGACTTCCGGCAGGCGCGCGCCCTTGCCGATCATGCCGCGGGCGCCGACCGACATCATCGTCGGCGCATAGGCGTCCATGCGGCCGCTCGTCGTGGGGCCGGCGGAGCCGATGACCTGGCCCGGCTTCGCGGGCGTCGGGCCGACGTAGTAGATCGTCGCGTCCGTCGGGTCGAACGGCAGCTTTTCACCCTTTGCCAGCGCCTCGCACATTCTCTTGTGTCCGGCGTCGCGGGAGGTATAGATCGTGCCGGTGAGGTAGACCGTATCGCCGGCGTGGAGCGTCTTCGCGAGCTCCGCGGTCAGGGGCAGCTTGATATGCTTTTCCATTTTAGAGCACCTCCGTCTTGTGACGCGTCACGTGGCAGTTGATGTTGACGGCGCACGGCATGCCGGCGATGTGCGTCGGCATCGTCTCGATGTTGAGGCCGATCGCCGTCGTCTTGCCGCCGAAGCCCTGCGGGCCGATGCCGAGCTGGTTGACCTTCTCGAGCATCTCCTTTTCGAGGTCCGCGTAGAACGGGTCGGGATTCTCGGAATCGAGCGGGCGCATCAGCGCCTGTCTCTTATACACATCTCCGAGCCCACGAGACTGCAGCTAA
>USBH01000122.1 GCA_900552925.1 uncultured Oscillospiraceae bacterium | reverse complement strand
TGCAGTCTCGTGGGCTCGGAGATGTGTATAAGAGACAGGGCACAGGCCATCCCGCACAAAAACCGGATAAACGACAAAAAGCGGCTTCTTTGCTCTCAAAGAAGCCGCTTTTCCAGATATTCCGCGACGCCGTCCGCGTCGTTCGTGCCCGCCACGTCGTCCGCCGCCTGCCGCACCGCCGCAATCGCGTTGCCCATCGCGACACCGCAGCCGCACATGCGCAGCATGCCGAGGTCCACGTAGTCGTCGCCGAAGGCGATCATCTGCGCGGGCGCGATGCCCGTGGCCGCGGCGATCGCCTCGATCGCCCGTTCCTTCGTCGCCGAAGCCTTTGTGAATTTGTACAGCGGCGCGTCGGAGAAAGGCGCCCAGTCGCAGTCCGCCACGCACGCGGCGATCTGCCGCGCGACCGTTTCCGACTCGGTCTGCACGCTGATCTTCAGCGCCGGCTCGCAGAACCCGCGGTAATCCGTGTACACCACGTCGTTCCAGTCTGGCGCGATGCGGCGCGGGTCCTGCCTGTAGTTCCAGTAATGGTGCGTCATCGTATCCACGGTGATCTCCGCGCCGCCGGTCAGCCGCAGCCCCTCCTGCACGAGCCGCGCCGTCTCCTCCGCCGAAAACGCGCTGCAATAGAGCGTCTCCCCGCCCGCCTGCACGAGCGCGCCGCCGCTGGAAACGACGAAATCCGGCTGCACGCGCGCGACGTACTGCGCCGCGTTGGACGCGCCCCGCGCCGTGCAGACCGCGATCGCGCAGCCCTTTTCCCGGCACCGCGCGAGCACCGCAAGCGTGCGCGGGGAAATCGTCTTGTCCGAGCGCAGCAGCGTGCCGTCCAGATCGAGTAAAATCAGCTTCCACACAGGCCCCACCTCCATAATTTGTACCAGTATAGTACGGCCGTGCGCCGCTGTCAACCGCCGCGCGAAAAAAACTGTTGACAAACCGGAAAACGGTGCTATAATGCGAAATAAGAGCCGAATACATCAAAGGCATTGACGAGGAAGAGTACGCGCGACGGAATGCGCAGAGAGGGAGCGGCCGGTGTAAGCTCCCGTGAACGCACGCGGAAAGTGACCTCCAAGCTGTGAACCGAACGGGGCGCTGCGCCCTCAGTAGACTTCAACGGAATTTCCACCGTCATCCGGAAAACGGTATCGGACAGCGCGCTGTCCCGCACCGGCAAAGTGCAGAGGCTTCCTCTGAAATTGGGTGGTACCACGGACAATGTTCGTCCCAAGCAGTACAGTTTGTGCTGCTTGGGACTTTTTTTGTATCCGGTCGAAATCTTTCCGGGAAAGGAAGCAGAAGCATGGAAAAGTTCTACAACTTCGCGCACATCGAAAAGGAGACGCAGGCCTTCTGGCGCGAAAACAAAATCTACCGGTTCGACCCCGACTCCAAGGCCCCGGTTTACTCGATCGACACGCCGCCCCCGACCGTCAGCGGCAGCCTGCACATCGGGCACCTGTTCTCGTTCACGCAGGCCGAGATCATTGCGCGGTTTCACCGGATGCAGGGTGAAAACGTCTTTTACCCCTTCGGCTTCGACGACAACGGCCTGCCGACCGAGCGCCTCGTCGAGCGCGAGCAGGGCGTCCGCGCCGCCGACATGCCGCGCAGCGATTTCATCGCGCTCTGCCGCGAGACGAGCGCGCGCTACGAAAAGGAGTTCCGCGATTTCTGGGAATCGCTCGGCTTTTCGGCCGACTGGGACCTGCAGTACCGCACGGTCAGCCCGGCGGTCCAGAAGCTCGCGCAGGAGAAATTCCTCGAGCTCGTCCGCATGGATAAGGCCTACCTCAAAGAATCGCCGGTCCTCTGGTGCACCGAATGCCGCACCTCGATCGCGCAGGCGGAGCTGGAGACCGCCGACCGCGAGACGACGTTCAACTACCTGCCGTTTCTCTGCGGCGGCGAGACGATCGAGGTCGCGACGACGCGGCCCGAGCTGCTGTTCGGCTGCGTCTGCCTGTTCGTCCACCCCGAGGACGCGCGCTACCGCCGGTTCATCGGCAAAACCGCGCGGGTCCCGCTCTATGATTTCGAGGTCCCGATCCTCGCGGACGAAAAGGCGGACCCCGAAAAAGGCACCGGCGCCGTTCTGTGCGCCACATTCGGCGACAGCACCGACGCCGCCTGGTACGCGGAGCACGACCTCCCCTACCGCCGCGTCCTGCTGCCGGACGGCCGGATCGCGCCCGAGGTCCCGTACCTCGCCGGCCTGCGCGTCCCGGCGGCGCGCGCGGAGATCCTGCGGCTGCTCGAAGAAAAGGGGCTTCTGCTGCATCAGGAGACGCT
Source organism: uncultured Oscillospiraceae bacterium (assembly GCA_900552925.1). Taxonomy (GTDB): domain Bacteria; phylum Bacillota; class Clostridia; order Oscillospirales; family Acutalibacteraceae; genus Hominenteromicrobium; species Hominenteromicrobium gallistercoris. Next base: position 3,101 of record USBH01000122.1, on the reverse strand, counting down.
GACCCACACCGTCGCGCTGCACGAGCGCTGCGGCAGGCCCGTCGAGATCCTGCCCTCTCGCCAGTGGTACATCGACATCCTGCGCGAAAAGGACCGCTTTCTCCGGGCCGCCGACGAGATCCGCTGGTACCCGCCGCAGATGAAATCGCGCTACACCGCGTGGGTCGAAAACCTCAAGTGGGACTGGTGCATCTCGCGCCAGCGGTACTTCGGCGTCCCGTTCCCGGTCTGGTACTGCAAGTCGTGCGGCCGCCCGGTCTTCGCCGCGCCGGAGCAGCTGCCGGTCAACCCGATCGAAACGCCGTATACGGGCACATGCGCCTGCGGCTGCACCGAATTCCTCCCCGAAACCGCGGTTTTCGACACGTGGGCCACCTCGAGCCTCACGCCACTCATCAACGCGCAGAACGGCCTGCCGGCGCTGCCGATGACGATGCGCACGCAGGCGCACGAGATCATCCGCACGTGGACGTTTTACACGATCGTCCGCAGCCTGTACCACACCGGAAAGCTGCCGTGGAAGGAGCTGATGATCTGCGGCTTCGTCCTCGCGAAGCCCGGCGAGAAAATGGGCAAGTCGAAGGGCAACGCGCTCGACCCGGCCGCGCTCATCGAAAAACACTCGGCGGACGCCCTGCGCTACTGGACCGCCGGGGCGAAGCTCGGCACCGACACGCTCTTCTCCGAAAAGGAGCTAGACGGCGCGAAGCGGTTTCTCACAAAGCTCTGGAACGCCGCGAAGTTCGTCTTCGCGCGCCTTTCCGACTACGCGCCGGACGGCACGGCGCCCATTTTGCCCGCCGACCGCTGGATTCTCGCCCGGTGCGCGGAGGCGGCGGAAAAGGCCGCGGCGCTGCTGCGCGTTTACGAGCCCGGCCCCGCGCGCCGGGAGATCGACGCGCTGTTCTGGCACGACTTCTGCGACGATTACCTCGAGCTCGTCAAGGACCGCCTGTATAAGCCCGAAATCTACGGCGAGGCCGCCCGCCGCAGCGCGCAGGCCGCCCTGTACGGCGCGTTCCTCTGCATTTTGAAGCTCTACGCGATCTACGTTCCGCACATCTCGGAGCACCTGTACGGGCTGTACTTCCGGCAGTTCGAGGGCGCGCTTTCGATCCACCGGCTGCGCTGGGACGCGCCGGCCGAGCCGGACGATGCGCTGCTGCGCTTCGGCGCGATTTTGCACGAAGCCCTTTCCGCGGCCCGGCGCTACAAGGCGGAGCGCGGCCTTTCGCACAAAGCGCCGCTGCCCTGCCTGACGCTGCCGCGCGGCGAAGCGGAAGGCTGGCTGCGCGAGACGGAGCCGGACCTGCGCGCCTGCACGGCCGCGGAACGGATCGAATACACCGCGCCGTGACGCTTTAATCGCGGCAGCGCACAGACAAAAAAATCCGCGGAAGCCCGAAAGCCCCGCGGATTTTTCGTTTCCATTTTATCCGACGCGCAGCAGCTCCGTGATGCGCAGCACGACGTCCAGCTCGCTGGCGTCCTTCGGAATCGACGCCCAGAACGCCCGCGCTTCGGAGTTTTCCGACTTCTGCGCCGCGGCCACCGCCTCGCGAATGCCGCCGAGCACCGCGTCGCCGTCCACACCGTGCCGGTCGGCAACACGCCTGATGAGTCCGTTATTTTCTGTATGTTTCATAGAATGACCATCCTTTCTCGTCGAGCGCCCCTGCGCGCGGTCAGTGCGCGAAGCTCCTGTGATCTGATCTCCTGTTCGTGCCGGCAGCGCTCCGCAGCCTGTCCGCTTTCACTCCATCGAAAAACGGAGTTTTCTGTCCGCATTCTGCGGTTCGCTGTCAAATCTGCGACAACCCTGTCGGATTTCGCAAGCTCATTATAACAAGCCTTTCCCGCAGTTTCAAACAAAATCGTTCGCTCTGTTTCGACACAATCGGACGGATTCAGGGCTTTTTCTAGTAAACATCTTCCTTTTCCCTACAAACCGCCAGATATAGTTACAAAAAACTCATTTTTCGCCACGGGTTGTGGTTCCCGATTCGGGCGTACCGACACTTCTGAACGCTCTTCCGCCGGGCTGCTGCATGTTGTCCGGCGCCTGCATGCCGCCCGGCTCCCGCATGCCGCCAAGGTTGCCCGCGCCGCCCTCAAACGTCAGCGTCTTGGTGGCGTCGCTCGCAAACGCGTCCGGCCCGAACATCCCGTTTTCCACGGAATCGTCCGTGCCGCCCGCGGCGTTGAAGCCGTCTCCTCTTCCGCGGTCCCGGCGTCCCAGCCGCCGAACATAGCATTGCCGGTTTTCACCGCCGTATTCGCGCTTCCGCCGCCCGACGTCACCGCGAGCGCACCGCCCGAAATCAGGACGCCGTCGTTTGCGACGAGGCCGTCGTCGGCCGCCGTAGCGGAAACGCGCCCTGCTCCTGCCGCTGTGATGCAGCTATTGTATTTTTTCAATGTGAAATCCCGGTGAAATAAAATTGATGGTTCGCGGAAAATCACAGGATAATCAGCATCAGCGGCGTGTGGCCGGCCTGCTTCAGGCGGTCGACCGCCTCCTGCATGTCGAACGCGCGCGTCGGCGGCAGCAGTGCCGCGTTGTGAAAAACGAAGCCCGCATCCGTGCGCGCGCCCGCGATGAAGTGGTTGCCGCGGAAAATCCCCCGGTTTTTATAGAAGATCACCGCCGCGCGGCAGAAGCGCGTGCGCGCCTCCCACCGGTCCGTGCCGAGCACGCAGAGCTCCGCCCGGCCGAAGCGCCGCTGCAGCCAGCGCTGCAGGCGCAGAACGTTCATGCCGAGCAGCCCGCCGCAGGACGGCAGCCGCCTGCGCTCCATCGCCCAGACCAGCGCCTTGAAGTCCGGGTTCTTCCCGAGCGCCACGGCCACGTTGTACGCGGCGACCGCGCCGCAGCCGCTGCGGCCGACCGTGGAAAACCGCCCCCACCGCATGTTCCGCACGCTTTGTTCCGTCTGTCGCTCCAGATATGCGCCCATACCGCATGCCTCCCCGTGGAAATATCAAAAAAATTGTAGCACGCGCTGTTCAATTAGTCAATTGCCGAAACATCTCCCGCGTGCTAGAATGGAGAAGCTGTCTCTTATACACATCTCCGAGCCCACGAGACTGCAGCTAATCTC
>USBH01000121.1 GCA_900552925.1 uncultured Oscillospiraceae bacterium | reverse complement strand
GCTCGGAGATGTGTATAAGAGACAGACATGGACGGCAGCGAGGGGGAGAGCGCCCAGAACGCCCGCGCTTTCGGCGCGGAGCTGCACGCGCTGTGCGGCCTGCCCGTCGATTTTTCCGACGAGCGCGGCACGACGGTCACGGCGCACAACTTCCTGAACGAGACGAACACGCGCGGAAAGCGGCGCAAAGCGGCGGTCGACGCGGTTGCGGCGACGATCATCCTGCAGGATTATCTCGATTTCCGCCGGAACCGCAACCGATGATTTCCACAAAAACAAGGTGGACAAAGACGGCCCCGTGCGGTATACTGAAGAAAAAAGCGGCTCCGATACGGAAGAGCGCTACGGAAAGGATGGTAACGCGATGGGATACAGAATAATTACGGATTCCACGACGGATTTGACGCAGGAGATGATTGACGAGCTGGAGCTGACCGTGATCTCGCTGCGCTTCACGATCGATGGAAAGACATACAGGGACAAGGCGGACCAGTCGGAGATGCCGACGAAAACCTTTTACGCCAAGCTGCGCGACGGCAAGATGTCCACAACCACGCAGATCAATGTGGAGAAATTCACCTCCGTATTCGAACCGTTCCTGCAAAACGGCGAGGATGTGCTGTATATCGGCTTTTCCAGCGGACTTTCCGGCACGCTGCAGAGCGCCTGCATCGCCCGCGACGACCTGCAGGCGATGTATCCGGAGCGGAAGATCTACGTGTTCGATTCCCTCTCCGCCTCGATGGGCGAGGGGCTGCTCGTGTACCACGCGGCGATGCTCAAGCGCGGCGGTACGGACATCGACAGCCTGTACAAGTGGCTCGGCGAAAACGTGCTGAAGCTCTGCCACTGGTTTACGGTGAGCGACCTCAACCACCTCAAGCGCGGCGGCCGCGTCTCGACAACGGCGGCGCTCGTCGGCACGATGCTCGGCATCAAGCCCGTGCTGCATGTGGATGACGAGGGCCACCTGATCCCGGTCAGCAAGGTGCGCGGCCGCCGGCAGTCGCTCGACGCGCTCGTGCAGAAGATGGCGGAGACGGCGATCCATCCGGAGGAGCAGACGGTGTTCATCAGCCACGGCGACTGCCTGGAGGACGCGCAGTACGTCGCGGAACAGGTGCGCCGGAAATTCGGCGTGCAGGACATCCGCATCAATTACGTCGGCCCGGTCATCGGCGCGCATTCCGGTCCGGGCACGGTCGCGCTGTTCTTCATCGGCACGCAGCGCTGAACGCTTTGGGGAGGAAAGTATGGGAAATCTTTTGGACGGCACGAAAATCGAGCTCGGGGTGTGCTATTACCCCGAGCACTGGGACAAAAGCCTCTGGCGCGACGATCTGCGCCGCATGCGGGAAAACGGCATCGGCGTGATCCGCGTGGCCGAGTTCTCGTGGAATCTCTTTGAGCCGGAGGAGGGCCGCTTCGACGACAGCTTCTGGGATGCGTTTCTCGACCTCGCCGCGGAATGCGGGATGCGGGTTATTTTCTGCACGCCGACGGCGACGCCGCCCGCGTGGATGACCGAGAAGTACCCGGAGGTTCTGAACTGCGACATCTACGGCCATCCGGTGCGGCACGGCATGCGCAAGCACCACAACATGACCTCGCCCACGTACCTCGGCTTTGTCCGCCGCGTGACCGAGCACATCGCGCAGCACTACAGCGCGCACCCGGCGATCATCGGCTGGCAGATCGACAACGAGGTGAACTGCGAGACGGCGAGCTACCACGCTGAAAGCGACCACGCAGCGTTCCGCGCGTACCTGCGCGAAAAATACGGTACGCTCGAGAACCTGAACCGCGCGATGGGTACGGTGTTCTGGAACCAGACGTACACGAGCTGGGACGAGATCCACCTCTCACGCTACACGCTGGCGAACTCCTCGAACCCGCACATGATGCTCGAGGAGCGCCGGTTCATCTCCGAGGCGGCGATCCGCTACATCGGCCTGCAGGCGGAGATCCTGAAAAAATACAGGCGGCCGGAGCAGTTTATCACGACGAACGGTATTTTCGGCGTGCTCGACAACCACCGCCTGACGCGCGAGCACCTCGACTTCATGACGTACGACAGCTACCCGAACTTTGCGTTCGGCCTCGACACGTCGAAGCTCGCGCCGGAATCGCTGCGCGACCGCGAGACCTCGTACAACCTCATCCGGACGCGCAGCATCTCGCCGCGCTTCGGCATCATGGAGCAGCAGTCCGGCCCCGGCGGCTGGAACACGCGCATGATCCAGCCGGCGCCGAAGCCCGGCCAGCTGCGGCTGTGGACGTTCCAGTCCGTCGCGCACGGCGCGGATTTCGTCAGCTACTTCCGCTGGCGCACCTGCGCGTTCGGCACGGAAATGTACTGGCACGGCCTTTTGAACTACGACAACCGCGACAACCGCCGCCTCGCGGAACTGCGGCGCACGCACGAGGACCTCGGGAAGATCCAGTGCGCCGCCGGCGCGAAATATGCGGCGAAGGTCGCCGTGCTCTGCGACTACGACAACGAGTGGGACGGCATCGAGGACAAGTGGCACGGCCCGCTGCGCGGCCGCAGCATGGACGCGCTTTTCAAAGCGCTGCAGCGCGCGCATATCCCGTTTGATTTCGTCAACATCGACGACGCGGGCACCTCGGCGCCGCTCGGCGGCTACGACGCGGTGTTTTACCCGCACCCGACGATCATCACCGAAGCGCGCACGGCGCAGCTCGAGGCGTACGTGCAGGCGGGCGGCCGCCTCGTGATCGGCTGCCGCGCGGGCTACAAGGACATCAACGGCCAGTGCCCGATGACGCCGATGCCCGGCCTGCTCGCAAAGCTCACGGGCTGCACGGTCGAGGAGTTCACGTTCCTCGGCCCGGCCGACGCGCCGGAGTCGATCGATTGGGCGGGCACGTCCGTGCCGGCGCCCGTGTTCAACGATGTGCTTTGCCCGGAAACGCCGGACTGCACGGTGCTCGGCACCTATGTGGGCAACTATTACGATGGCAAGCCGGGGCTTACAGCCCACCCGTTTGGAAAAGGTATGGTCTATGCCTTCGGCGCGGTTTTCTCCGAGGCAGCGGTGCGCCGCTTTACGGAGCTGCTCGGCGTTTCCTGCCCGGAGGCGGGCCTCGAGCTGCCGGAGGGCGTGGAGCTCGCCGTCCGCGAGCAGCCGGACGGCAGGCGCTTCGTATTCCTTTTGAACTATCTGGCGCAGCCGCAGACGATCCGCCTGCGCGGCGGCGCGTACCGCGACCTTTTGACCGGCCGCGCGCTCGCGGAGACGGAAACGCTCGAGCCCTACGGCGTTCTGGTTTTGGAAAGCCTCTGATTCTTTTGGTTTGGCGGATTGCCGAAAACTTTTGAGAGGAAGATGTAAGATGAGAGAAGAAGAAAAAATTTTTGCGGGGAAGATGTTCTGCCCCGGCCACCCGGACTTGGTGGCGATTAAGCTGCGCTGCCACAATCTCTGCACAGAGTACAACCGCACGTTTGAGGACGAAAAGGAAAAGCGCGCGGAGATCGTGCAGCAGATTTTCGGCGTATTTGGAGAAGGGTCTTTCGTGCAGGGGCCGCTGCAGATTCACTACGGCGTGCACACGAAAATCGGCCGAAACTTTTTCGGCAATTTCAACCTGGCGATTCAGGACGATGCGCCGGTTACGATCGGCGACCGCTGCAATTTTGGCCCGAATGTCACGATTGTCACACCGCAGCACCCGCTTTTGCCGGACGAGCGCCGTGCGCTGAAGACGAAAGACGGCAGGGAGATCCGTGTCTGCTATGCACAGCCGGTTACAATCGGCAACGACTGCTGGCTTGGTGCAAATGTCGTCGTGTGTCCCGGTGTAACGATCGGCGACAACTGCGTGATCGGTGCCGGCAGTGTGGTCACAAAGGATATTCCGGCGAACAGCATTGCGGTCGGCAATCCATGCCGTGTGCTGCGTACGCTCAGCGATGCAGACAGCATGAAGCACCACCCGGAGCGGTTCGGCGAAGAAGAATTTGTCTTTGAATAAAGAAAACGCTAGACGATAAAAAGGCGGCGGACGTATCGAATGCGTCCGCCGCCTTGCTTTGCGGGTCAGAAATCAGAAATAAACAACCTGGTTCTTTTCGGCGCTCTCGAAGATGGCCTCCATCAGGCGCATCAGCTCGCGCTGCTGGTCGTGTGTGACGATCGGCTCGGCCTCGCCGTTCACGACGGCCGCGATGTTGCGGTAGTAGTCGTGGATGTCGGAATCGATGCGCTCGAGCGGGTACTCGCGGATCGTCTCCGGCGTGCGGGGCGCCATCGTCTTCGTCAGGCCGGCGGCCGTGACGATCGGCACCGCGTCGTGCTCTTCGTCGCTCGTCGCAACGACGATCTTGCCGTTGATGTCCCAGTCCTCGATGACGGCGCTGCCGTTCAGGCCGAGGATGTACCAGCGCGGCAGGTTGATGAAGTTGCTCGTGCCGACTTCAACGGTGAACTTCACGCCGTTGTCGAACAGGAAGACCGCAGTGAAGCCGTCATCGACCTCCTCGTTCGTGACGTTCGAGAGCGTCGCGTAGACGGAAACCGGCATCTTGCCCATCATCATGTTCATCTGGTCGAGCAGGTGAACGCCCCAGTCGAGCACCATGCCGCCGCCCTGCGCCTTCGTGTTGCGCCAGTCGCCCGGGATGCCGCGCGAGCCGTGCACACGGGACTCGATGCTGAAGATGCGGCCCATCTTGTCGGATTCGTAGATCGCCTTCGCAATGCGGAAGTCCTCGTCCCAGCGGCGGTTCTGATGCACCGTGAAGCATACGCCGCAGCGGTTCGCCGCCGCGATCATCTCCTCGAGGTCGGCGGTGCAGAGCGTGACCGGCTTCTCGCTGATGACGAGCTTTCCGGCCTCCATGGCCTGGATGCAGACGGGCTTGTGCTGGTCGTTCGGAATCGCGACGGTCACGGCGTCAACCGTGTCGTCTGCGAGCAGCGCCTCGAGCGAGGGATATGCCTTGATGCCGTTTGCTTCGGCGGCGGCGTTGCGCTCGGGCAGGATGTCGTACACGCCGGCAAGCTCCACAACGCCCGGGATCTCCTGCAGGCGCTTCGTGTGCCAGCCGCCCATGCCGCCGTAACCGATGACGGCGACTCTTACAACTTTGGACATAATCGTGATACTCCTCTCTGAAAATAAACACACACGGCACGTTCGCCGTTAATCTGACACCATTATAGCGGATTAAAGCGAAAATGCAAGACCTTTCCGCGAAGATTTAAAAAATATTTCAGAAAGAGCGGCGGGGAAAAAGACCGGTGCAGACCGCGTTTTCCGGAAAATGCCGGGATTGGAATTCTTGCCCGTCCGTTTGCAAATCCTGCCGGAAAAGGGGCGCGCCCTTGCGTTTTGCCGGCCGGTGTGCTACGATAAACAAAATAACGATTTGTTTTGGGAGGATGGATCCGATCATGAAAATGTCATTCCGCTGGTACGGCAGCGACGATAAGGTTACGCTTGAAAACATCCGGCAGATCCCGGGCATGGAGG
>USBH01000120.1 GCA_900552925.1 uncultured Oscillospiraceae bacterium | reverse complement strand
CTATAGTATAGCACAACTGGCCCAAAAGGGCACGGGAAATGTGGCCGCATGGAAGCCCCGGCGGGCGCATACCTTTTTCCTGAGTTTCCAAAGGTTGGCCCGCCGGAAATGTTGATTTTTCCGTCGAAAAATGCTACTATGGGATGGATATAAATTTTTGTAGGAAAGACCCTTTATAAATTTGAGAAATATTCTTAAAAACAGGAAGAAACTTTGTCCCGCTTTAGGAATATTGTATTGTACCCGGCCCCCTCGCTCCCCTGGGGGAAGGGGCGCCGGGCCAGCGGGAGCAGCTCCCGCTTTATGGGAAAGGATGGTCAAAAAATTTTATGAAGATCGGTTTGGACGTGGGCTCCACCACCCTGAAATGTATGGTCTATGATGGGCAGGACCAGCCCATCTATCAGGAGTATGAACGGCACTTCTCCCAAATTGCCGAGAAGGCCTCCGGCATGCTCACCCGCATCCAGGAGAAGTTCCCCCAGACAAAGCGGGCCAGCCTGTGCGTGTCCGGCTCGGCGGGCATGGGCCTGGCAGAGGACTTGCACATCCCCTTTGTGCAAGAGGTCTACGCCACCCGCACCGCTGTGAAAAAGTACATCCCCGACGCCGACGTGGTCATCGAGCTGGGGGGCGAGGACGCCAAGATCCTGTTCCTGGCCGGCTCTATGGAGGTGCGCATGAACGGCTCCTGCGCCGGCGGCACGGGCGCGTTCATCGACCAGATGGCCACGCTTCTGAACATCACGCCGGACGAGCTCAACGAGCTTGCGAAGGAGCACGAGAAGATCTACACGATCGCCTCGCGCTGCGGCGTTTTCGCAAAGAGCGACATCCAGCCGCTTCTGAACCAGGGCGCGCTGAAAAAGGACGTCGCCGCGAGCATCCTGTACGCCGTCGTGAACCAGACGGTCGCGGGCCTCGCGCAGGGCCGCGAGATCGCGGGCAAGGTCGTCTACCTCGGCGGCCCGATGACGTTCCTCTCCGAGCTGCGCGCCGCGTTCGACGACACGCTCGGCATCACGGGCATCTGTCCGGAAAATTCGCTCTATTTCGTCGCGCTCGGCGCGGCGTTCGCCTCGAACGATCCGGCGGTCCCCCTCAAGACGCTGATCAACAGCATCGCCCACTACACGGCGAAGGAGGAGTACCGCGCCTGCCCGCCGCTTTTCAAGGATCAGGTGGAATACGACGCGTTCATCGAGCGCCACAACAGGGCGGGCGTCAAGATCCGGGACGGCGTCCGGGACGGCGAGCCGGTCTTCATCGGCATCGACGCCGGCTCCACGACGGTCAAGGCGGTCGTGGCGGACATGGACGGCGGCATCGTCTGCACGAAGTACATGCCGAACAGCGGCAACCCGGTCCCGCTGATCCGCGAGTTCCTGCAGGAGGTCTACAGCCGTTTCCCGACGGCGAAGATCTGCGCCGCGGCGGCCACGGGCTACGGCGAGGACATCATCAAGAACGCGTTCTCGGTCGATTACGGCATCGTCGAGACGATGGCGCATTTCTACGCGGCGCGCGCGTTCAACCCGAAGGTCGATTTCATCATCGACATCGGCGGCCAGGACATCAAGTGCTTTAAGATCGGCAACGGCGTCATCGACGACATTTTCCTCAACGAGGCGTGCTCCTCGGGCTGCGGCTCGTTCCTGCAGACCTTTGCGGGCGCGCTCGGCTACACGATCGAGGAGTTCGCGAAGCTCGGACTCTTCGCCGACCGCCCGGTCGACCTCGGCTCGCGCTGCACGGTGTTTATGAACTCCTCGGTCAAGCAGGCGCAGAAGGACGGCGCGACCGTCGAGAACATCTCCGCCGGCCTTTCGATCAGCGTCGTCAAAAACGCGCTGTACAAGGTCATCCGCGCGGTCGATTCCTCGGCCATCGGCAAGGAGATCGTCGTACAGGGCGGCACGTTCCTCAACGACGCGGTGCTGCGCGCCTTTGAGCAGGAGATCGGGCGCGACGTGGTCCGCCCGACGATTGCGGGCCTGATGGGCGCCTACGGCGCGGCGCTGTACGCGCGCGAAAAGACGCGCGCAAAGGGCGGCGAGCTGCCGACGTCCACGCTGCTTTCGGCCGAGGCGCTCGACGAGTTCACGCACAGCGTCAAGGCGATCACGTGCCACGGCTGCTCCAACAACTGCAAGCTGACCGTCAACACCTTCTCGGGCGGCCGGAAGTTCATCAGCGGCAACCGCTGCGAAAAGCCGGTCACGGGCGTGAAGTCCACCGAGACGAAATACAATATGTTCGAAGAAAAGCGCAGGCTTCTGGCCCGCTATACATACAAGGACACGGGCAAGCCCGTCATCGGCATCCCGATGGGCCTCAACATGTACGAGCTGCTGCCGTTCTGGTACAAGTTCTTCACGACGCTCGGCTACGACGTGATGACCTCGCCGGCCTCGAACCGCGCGCTATACCTCAAGGGCCAGCACACGATCCCGTCCGACACGGCGTGCTTCCCGGCCAAGCTGATGCACGGCCATGTCGAGGCGCTGCTCGACAGCGGCGTGGACGCGATCTTCTACCCCTGCATGTCGTATAACTTCGACGAGGGCCTCGGCGACAACCACTACAACTGCCCGGTCGTCGCCTATTACCCGGAGGTCATCTCCTCGAACATCCCGAAGCTGAAGGAGACCGTTTTCATCGGCGACTACGTGGGCCTGCACCGCCGCCGCGACTTCCCGGGCAAGATGTATGAGATCCTGCGCCGCCACCTGAAGGAGGACTTCACGAAGCAGGATGTGAAGAAGGCCGCGGACGCCGCCTACGCGGAGTACGACCTCTACATGCGCGCCTGCCGCGCGATCGGCGACAAGTTCCTGAAGCTCGCCGACGAGCAGAACAAGCCGGTCATCGTGCTTGCGGGGCGGCCGTACCACATCGACCCCGAGATCAACCACGGCATCGACAGCCTGATCTGCGACTGCGGCGCCGTCGTCGTCACCGAGGACGCCGTCTCCGCGAAGGTCGAGAAATTCCCGACCGGCGTGCTGAACCAGTGGACGTACCACTCCCGCCTGTACGCGGCGGCGAAATACGTCGTCGACCGGAACGACAAGCGCATCAACCTGATCCAGCTCGTCTCGTTCGGCTGCGGCGTCGACGCGATCACGACCGACGAGGTGCGCTCGATCCTGCACAACGGCGGCAAGATCTACACTCAGCTCAAAATCGATGAGATCACGAACCTCGGCGCGGTGCGCATCCGTCTGCGCAGCCTGTTTGCCGCGCTCGATCTTCTGTAAATACGGGAAACGCGCGGGCTCTCCCGCGCGGCGTCCGCCGGCTGCGGCGGGGCGCCCGGCTCTTTGAAAACGGGCCGTTTTCCGGGACTTCGAAAGAAAGGATAGGCTTTTGCTGTGCGAAAGCCGCGGTTATCAATATGGATGCTGCAAAACGCGTGGAATTCACCAAGGAAATGAAAAAGGACTACACGATCCTCGCGCCGAACATGCTGCCGATCCACTTCAAGCTGTTTGAAAACCTGTTCAAGGCGTACGGCTATAAGGTGGAGATCCTGCAGACGCGCGGCCGGCAGATCGTGGACGAGGGACTCAAGTACGTGCACAACGACACCTGCTACCCGGCGCTTCTGACAATCGGCCAGATGATGGACGCGCTGCACAGCGGCAAGTACGACCTGAACAAGACGGCGCTGATCATCACCCAGACGGGCGGCGGCTGCCGCGCTTCGAACTACATCCACCTGCTGCGCAAGGCGCTCGAGAAGGACGGCCTTTCGCACATTCCGGTCATCTCGCTGAACCTCTCGGGTCTCGAAAAGAACAGCGGCTTCAAGCTGACGCTGCCGATGATCCGCAAGGCGCTCGCGGTGCTGGCGTACGGCGACCTTCTGATGCTGATGCACAACCAAACGCGCCCCTACGAGCAGGAAGCCGGCGCAAGCCGGGCGCTCGTCGACCATTGGACGGAAAAGCTGACCGCGATGTTCGCAGAGGACAAAGGCTACGCCGCCAAGGAGATGGAGCGTTACCTGCCGCAGATCGCCGAGGATTTCGCCCGCGTGCCGGTCACCGGTGAGAAAAAGGTGCGCGTCGGCGTGGTCGGCGAGATCTACGTCAAGTATTCGCCGATCGGCAACAACGACCTCGAGGAGTTCCTGTTCTCGCAGGGCTGCGAGACGATGGTGCCGGGCGTCATCGGCTTCATGCTCTTCAAGGTGGACAACCGCATGGAGGACATCAAGCTGTACGGCGGCAGCCGCGCAAAGTTCGAGGTCGTCAAGATCATGTTCGACTATCTCGTCGGCATCGAGCAACACGTGATCCACGCGGTCGAGCACGCGAATACGATCTCGAACCGCTTCACGGTGCCTTCCTCGTATGCGCACCTGAAAAAGCTGATCGACGGCGTCATCGGCTACGGCTGCAAGATGGGCGAGGGCTGGCTGTTGACCGCCGAGATGATGGAGCTGATCGAAAGCGGCTACCCGAACATCATCTGCGCCCAGCCGTTCGGCTGCCTGCCGAACCACATCGTCGGCAAGGGCATGATCCGCAACCTCAAGAACCTGTATCCGAAGTCGAACATCGTCCCGATCGACTACGACCCGGGCGCGACGAAGGTCAACCAGGAAAACCGCATCAAGCTGATGCTCGCCGTGGCAAAGGAGAACATGGAGAGCGCAGAGGCAGAAGCATAAAGGGAAACGCGCGCTTTCGGCGCGCGTTTTTTGCAGGCGCGCAGCGCACGAAAGGAGCGACAGGAATTGGAGATCGTGTATCACGGAAAATGGGGGAAGGCGCGCCACGACTACCCGTGCGCGCCGCTCGAAATCTGTCCGCAGCAGGTGCACTGGTACGGCGCGGATTGGTATCTGCCCGCGGTTTACGCCTGCGCGCAGGGCATGGTGTTCCATCTGTTTTCGGCCGTCCCGGAAGAGGAATTCCGCGCGTTTTACGACCGGTGGGCCGCGCGGGCCGAAGAACTCGACAGAATGGAAGCCGAGCAGGCCGAGGCCGAAAACCCGCTCGCAAAGCCGATCGGCTATACCGTGCGGATCAACGGGCGGGAAGCGGAACGTTATTCGGAAAGCGGCGCGGTGTGGGTGCCGGGCCTGTCGGAGAACGAAAAGACGGCGGCGCTGCTCGCGCATTACGGCCTTGCGCAGGCGCACCCGGGGCGGGCGTGGCGGTGCATGCGCGTGCAGCTGCCCTGGGCGACGAAGCGCAGGCCGGAAAGGTTGCGCAGCCTCTCGGTGACGCTGAAGCCCGACCCCGTGACGCTGCCGTGCCCGGCGGTGTTCGAGACGTCGCCGGACTGCGCGCCGTTCGACGTGAAGTTTGCGCTGCCCTCGGGCGCCGAGCACACGCTGCACGTGCTCGGCTGCGCGCCGGATCGCCTTGCCGAGCCGATCCGCGACGAAGCATCTCTCTGGCCGCGCGAATTCTGCGTGCTGCGCTACACGGTGACGCCCCTGTCTCTTATACACATCTCCGAGCCCACGAGACTGCAGCTAATCTCGT
>USBH01000119.1 GCA_900552925.1 uncultured Oscillospiraceae bacterium | reverse complement strand
ACGAGATTAGCTGCAGTCTCGTGGGCTCGGAGATGTGTATAAGAGACAGCGATGACGCTGACGCCGGCCAAGGAGATCGGCATGGACGAGGAGATCGGCAGCATTGCCGTCGGCAAGCGGGCCGACCTGGTCGTGCTCGACGAGAATCTCGAAATCGTCGCCGTGTACCACTGATTGGGGAATAAGCGGAGCAATCCGCTCAGGATAGAGGGAATCAGAAAGGAAGGAAGTCCTATGTATTGTATCCATTGTGGAAGACAGCTTCCGGAGGACGGCTCGCCCTGCGTCTGCGGCGGCCTGCAGCCGGGGCAGACGCCCGCGGCGGCTGCGCCGGAAGCGCAGCCTGCCGCACCGGCACCGGCGGCGCAGCCCGTACAGACTGCGCCGGTCCAGACGACACCCCCGGCAGCGCCCGCTGTGGCTCCGGTGCCTGCGGAGAAGCCCGCGCCCGTGTCGCCCGTACAGACTGCGCCGGTCCAGACGGCGCCCCCGGCAGTGCCCGCCGCGGCTCCGGCGCCCGCGGAGAAGCCCGCGCCCGTGCCGCCGGTACAATCCGCGCCGGTCCAGACGGTGCCCCCGGCAGTGCCCGCTGCAGCTCCTACGCCTGCGGAGAAGCCCGCGCCTGTGCCGCCGGTGCAGACCGCACCGGCTCAGGCAGCGCCCCCGGCGCAGCCCTATACATACCCGCAGCGTCCGCAGCAGAATCCGTATCCGCCGCAGGCTGCGCCGTATGTGCAGAACCCGTACGTGCGGCCGCCGGTGACGCCGTATGCGCCTGCACAGCCGCAGGCCCGGCCGCTGACACCGGTGCACAAGGCGCTGAAAGCGCTCGCTTCTTCGCCGCTGTTTCTGATCGGCACGATTTTTGTGTCGCTGGGCTTCCTGCTCAGCATCATCTCGGCGTTCCTCCCGACCGACTACACATGGATTTTCAGCATGCTGCCGCAGGAGGCTTACTACGCGCTGGAGCTTGACGACCTGCAGTACCAGCTCTTTATGCTGCAGCGCGGTTCGATGCTCTCGAACTTCCTCATGATGCTGCCGGGGCTGATCCTTTCGGCGCTCAGCGTCGCTGCGCTCTGGATCACCTTTGCGTCCGGCAAGAACCACAGCGACCCGTATCTGAAGACCTCGGGCTTCTCGATCCTCAAGGTGCTGCAGATTCTGGGCATCGTCGGCTACGCGCTGCTTGCGCTGCTGCTCGTCATCCTGCTGGTGATCGTGCTGGTCGCCGCGGCCTCGGTCAGTGGAAGCTATGCGGGAGATGCCGTCGGCGCGGTGATGGGGATGCTGGCCGTCATCCTGCTGGCGCTTCTCGCGGTGATCGCACTCCTGATCGTTTACAGCGCCAAGGTGATCGGCTCGCTGAATGCGGCAAAGCACGCGGTGGAGACCGGCGTCTTCCAGAAGAAGGCCTCCATGTTTGTGGCGGTGCTCGGCTTCATCATGGCCGGATACACGCTGATCGACCTGTACGGCACGTTCGTGTTCCGGGGCTGGCTTGCGATGCTCAGCGGCATCTGCACGGCCGGCGCGCAGATCATCTTCGGCATCTGCATCATCAACTACAACAGAAAGGTGCGGGAAATGACGGAAACGCCGCAGGCGTAAGCCGGATTCCCGCAGATAAAAAAGCTTCCGGTTGCCGTGCGCTCTCGCGGCGCGCAGCGCCGGAATCCATCGCCAAAACAATGCTGGCGGGCCGTTATGGCCCGCCTTTTTTTGCGTGTTCCCTTGACAGCGTATACCTCTATGGGTATAATATACCCATACCCCATAGGGTATAAAGGAGGGCAACATGAAGACTCTGATTGAAAAGCTGGAATGGCTGCTCGAGCTGGGCGGCACGAAGCGCGACATTGCGTTTCTCTGTGTCTCCGGCGCGGCGCTGGTGCTGAGCCTTTTGCAGGTGCAACCCTTTCCGTTCGACATCGCCTGGGTGGCGATCATCCTGTGCGGCGTCCCAATTATTCTCGAGGCGGTGATCGGCCTTGTGACGGCGTTCGACATCAAGGCCGACGTGCTCGTTTCGCTCGCGCTGATCGCCTCGGTCTGCATCGGCGAGGATTTCGCCGCAGGCGAGGTCGCGTTCATCATGCAGATCGGCGCGCTGCTCGAGGACCTGACCGTCGCGAAGGCGCGGGCCGGCATCGAGAAGCTCGTCCACCTGACGCCGCAGACCGCGCGGCTTCTGACGGATGGCGGCGAGACGATCGTGCCGGCCGAGCATGTAAAGATCGGCGACCGCCTGCGCGTGCTGCCCGGCGAGAGCGTCCCGGTGGACGGCGTGATTCTTTCGGGGCAGACCTCGATCAACCAGGCGGTGATGACGGGTGAATCGCTGCCGGTGGACAAGGCCGCGGGCGACCCGGTTTTCAGCGGCACGGTCAACCAGTTCGGCGCGTTTGAAATGGAGGCCACGCGCGTCGGCGAGGACAGCTCGATCCAGCGCATGATCCAGCTCGTCCAGTCGGCGGACGCCGGAAAGGCGAAGATCGTCGGCCTTGCGGACCGCTGGGCAACGTGGATCGTCGTGATCGCCCTGACCGCCGCCGCGCTGACCTGGGCGATCAGCGGCGAGATCATCCGCGCCGTCACGATCCTCGTCGTGTTCTGCCCCTGCGCGCTGGTGCTCGCGACGCCGACGGCGATCATGGCGGCGATCGGGAACGCCACGAAGCACGGCTTTCTGGTGCGCGCCGGCGATGCGCTGGAGCGCCTTGCGAAGGTCAGAAAGGTCGCCTTTGACAAAACCGGCACGCTGACGTACGGCACGCCGCAGGTGGTCGCGGTGCGGCGCGCGTCCGACGCGTACAGGGAAAGCGAAGTCTACGCGCTGGCGGCCGCGGCCGAGCAGCTTTCGGAGCATCCGCTCGGCAAGGCGGTCGTGCGCAGCTTCCGGCAGAGCAACGCGGCGCAGCCGGTAGACGCGGCGGACTTCAAAATGGTGCCGGGCCGCGGCGTGGAGGCCACGGTCTCCGGAAAGCGCGTGCTGGCCGGCAATGCGGAGTTGCTCGCCGAAAACGGGATCGCCGTATCCTGCGAGGCGGAGGCCGCGCAGTACAGGCAGCAGGGCTGCACCGTGATTTTTATTGCGGCGGACGGCTGCCTTACGGGCTACATTGCGCTGGCGGATACGCTCCGTGCGGAGAGCGCCGCGACGATCGAGGCGCTGCAGCGCACCGGCGTGGAGCCGGTCCTGCTGACGGGCGACCACGAGAACGCGGCGCGCAGCATCGCGTCGCAGCTTCACATCCGCGAGGTGCACGCCAACTGCCTGCCCGAAGACAAGCTGCGCTATATCGACGGATACCAGAACGGCGGCGAGCCGGTCTGCATGATCGGCGACGGCATCAACGACGCGCCGGCACTCAAAAAGGCGATGGTGGGCATCGCGATGGGCGGCGTCGGCAGCGACATCGCCGTGGATGCGGCGGACATCGCGCTCGTCGACGATGAGGTCAAGGAGCTGCCGCACCTGATCGCGCTCTCCAAGCGGATGATGACGACGATCAAGCTGAACCTGTCGTTCTCGATGGGGTTGAACTTTCTGGCCATCGTCCTCGCGATCACGGGTATTCTGAACCCCGTCGTCGGCGCGCTGGTCCACAACGCGGGCTCCGTGCTTGTGATCATCAACTCGGCGCTGCTGCTGAAATGGAGAAAGAGAAAATAAGGGACGGCCTCTGTGTTTCGGCTGCGTTTTCCGGTCTGTGCGGTCTTTTGCGGAGGAAAGCGGCCCGGGCTCCCCGCGGGTTTGCATGCGTGTCCGTGCTGCGCCGCCATCCGGTTTCCCGCCGGGCGGAAAAAGTTTGCCGTCCGGTCATTGACAGCGCGCGCGGGCTGTGGTACACTATAGAAAACAAAGTTAGCCATCGCTAATTCAAGCGGTGGCTGTTTGTTGCCTTGCAAGTTAGAATAAACTAACTTTTGACGCAGAGCAACCTCCCTTTCGGCTGCGGTTTGCGGGAAGCGGAAATATACGGAAAAGGCGGTTTCTTTTATGATGATCAACAGGCGGCTGATCGGAACGGTCGGCGAGAGCAGAAAATACATAGCGGGGAACGTCCTGCTGCAGTGGCTTTCTTTGCTTGCGAATATCGGCATGATGGCTTCGGTCACGATGCTTCTGGCCGGGCTTTTTGCGGGCCGGGCGGACGGCCGGTACTTCCTCAGGACGGCGCTTGCGGCCGTGGCCGCGGTGGCGGTCCGCTTCGCATGTACGACGGGCGCCGCCCGCATGGGGTACCTTTCCTCCAAGGCGGTCAAGAAGACGCTGCGCGCGCAGATCTATGAAAAGCTGCTGCGCCTCGGCGCCGCCTACAGGGAGCAGGTCCGAACCTCCGAGATCGTGCAGGTGGCCGTGGAGGGCGTCGACCAGCTCGAGACGTATTTCGGCGCGTATCTGCCGCAGTTTTTCTATGCCATGCTGGCGCCGCTCACACTGTTTATCGTACTGTGTTTTGTGAATGTCGCGGCGGCGGTAGTGCTGCTTATCTGCGTGCCGCTGATCCCTGTAGCCATTGCGGCGGTGCAGACCTGGGCCAAAAAACTGCTCTCTAAATACTGGGGACAGTATACGGAATTGGGCGACACTTTCCTTGAAAATTTGCAGGGGCTCACCACTCTCAAAATCTATCAGGCGGATGCGTTTAAACAGCAGGAAATGAACGAGCAGGCGGAAAAATTCCGAAAGATCACCATGAAGGTGCTGACCATGCAGTTAAACTCCATCACCATTATGGACCTGATCGCGTACGGCGGTGCGGCACTGGGCGTCATCATGGCGGTGACCCAGTACCAGAGCGGAGGAGTTTCTCTTGAGGGATGTCTGCTGATTATCCTGCTGGCGGCGGATTTCTTTATTCCCATGCGGCAGCTGGGTTCCTTTTTCCATATTGCCATGAACGGCATGGCGGCCAGCGACAAGATTTTCCGACTGCTGGATTTAGAAGAAACCAAGCCGGAAATCACCGAAAGCTTTCCTTCGGGACACACCATCCGCTGTTCCGGTCTCTCCTTCTCCTATGAGCCGGACCGGGAGATCCTCCATAGCGTTGATCTTACCTTCCCGCAGGGCAGCTTTACGGCGCTGGTGGGAGAAAGCGGCTGCGGTAAATCCACACTGGCTTCGATCCTGATGGGAAGAAACAAAGGATATACCGGAAGCGTTTCGGTGGGCGGCGTGCCCCTTTCCTCCATTCAGGAAGAAAGCCTTCTGCGAAACATCACCTATATCAGCCACCAAAGCTACCTGTTCAAGGGCACGGTGCGGGAGAACCTGCTTATGGGAAAACCCGGCGCTTCCGATGAAGAACTGTGGGCAGTGCTTTCCCGGGTAAACCTCGCAGAATTTTTAAAAGCGGAACAGGGGCTGGATACCCGGCTTTTGGAAAAAGCGTCCAATCTTTCGGGCGGGCAGTGCCAGCGGCTGGCGCTTGCAAGGGCGCTTTTGCATGACAGCCCTGTCTATATTTTTGATGAAGCCACCTCCAACATCGATGTGGAGAGCGAAAACGATATTATGCGTGAAATTCATGAACCTGTCTCTTATACACATCTGACGCTGCCGAC
>USBH01000118.1 GCA_900552925.1 uncultured Oscillospiraceae bacterium | reverse complement strand
CACCGTCTAATTCGTCGGCAGCGTCAGATGTGTATAAGAGACAGCTGCAGGACTACGGCTCGGACATCCTCTGCTGCACGCCGTCGTACGCGATGTACATCGGCGAGACCGTGCGCGACAAGGGCATCGACCCGAAGAGCCTGCGCCTCAGGGCCGGCATCTTCGGCGCAGAGCCGTGGACCGAGGAGATGCGCCGCGAGATCGAGCGGCTGCTGGCCATCAAGGCCTACGACATCTACGGCCTTTCCGAAATCGCGGGCCCGGGCGTTTCGTGCGAGTGCGTCGAGCAGAACGGCATGCACATCAACGAGGATTTCTTCTACCCCGAGGTCATCGACCCGGCGACCGGCGAGCCGCTGCCCGACGGCGAATACGGCGAGCTCGTGTTCACCTGCATCGGCAAGGAGGCGCTGCCGCTGCTGCGCTACCGCACGCGTGACATCTGCGCGCTGAACCACGAGAAGTGCGCCTGCGGCCGCACGACGGTGCGCATGTGCAAGCCGCGCGGCCGCACCGACGACATGCTGATCATCCGCGGCATCAACGTGTTCCCGTCGCAGATCGAAAGCGTGCTGCTGGACCTCGGCATGGACCCGAACTACCAGCTGATCGTCGACCGCCAGAACAACCTCGACACGCTCGAGGTGCAGGTGGAGATGAACGAGGCGATGTTCTCCGACACGGTGCGCAACCTCGAGGCGGTCAAGAAGCAGATCGCGAGCGCCCTGCAGTCGACGCTGAATATCGTCGCGAAGATCCGCCTGCTCGAGCCGAAGTCGATCCAGCGCAGCGAAGGAAAGGCGAAACGGGTCATCGACAAGCGCGCGCTGTAAAAGCCGCGCCCTTCGGCGGAGGCGCTTTGGCTTTCGCCGGGATGTGTCCGTCATGGACGCGGGCGGCGCTTTTCGGCGCACAGTTAAATAGATTTTATTTCCGGACTTTGAAGGAGGAAAGATTATGCAGATTCAGCAGCTATCGGTTTTTATTGAAAACAAGCCGGGCCGTCTGGCGGAGATCACCGAGGTTCTTGCGGAGGCCGGGGTGGACATCCGCGCGATCTCCGTGGCGGATACGAGTGATTTCGGCATCCTGCGCGTGATCGTCGACCGCCCGAAGGAGGCGGTCATCGCGCTCAAGGAGCACGGCATGACGGTTTCGCTGACGAACGTGCTCGCGGTCGGCATCCCCGACGAAAAGGGCGCGTTTGCGAAGGTCATCCGCATGCTCGCGAACGCGGGCATCGACGTGGAGTACATCTACGCGTTTGTCAGCCGCGACAAGGGCAAGGCGTACGTGATCATCCGCACGGACAAGAGCGCCCGTGCCGCCGAGGTCCTGACCGAAAAGGGCGTCGAGCTGCTCACGGCCGATGCGCTTTACAACATGTAAGAGGAATCCGGCAGCCGGGCGTGCGGAAAGGGCGCGCCCGGCTGTTGTGCTTGCAGATGCGGAGGAGGGGGGAACCCATGCGGGCATTTACGGTGAAAAACCTGATCTGGACCGGGGCGCAGATCGCGCTTGCGGTGATCCTGCTGCCGTTTGTAGCGATTCTGATCCACCTGATTCTGCCGGACGGCATGCTGACGATCGTGATCAACAGCATACAGGAGATCCCGGTGATCGGGCAGATGCTCTCGATGCTCGGCACGCTGGAAGCGGAGCTGGAGGGCGGCGCGCTGCCGTCGGTCTCGGAATACCTGCTGTATACGGTCGAGCAGGTGGAGAAGGCCTCTGTGGAGACCGCCGTGATCGGCATGTGCGTTTACATGTGCGTGCAGGTGGGCACGCTGCTGTTCATCCGCGGCGTGCCGATTCTGCAGACGATCATCGGGGTGATCCTCGGCGCGATCACGCTGCAGGCGATGCAGGGCTCGACAGCGTACGCGCTGTATGCGGCGGCGTTCATGGTGATCGCGAACATCGTGCTGACGATTTTTGTGGCGACGGGGCAGATCGTGAAAAAGATCCTCTCGGTGTTCCTCGGACTCGGCCTGCAGTGCCTTCTGGCCGGCTTCGCGGCGGGCTACATCGCGTTGCTGACCATGTTCCTGAAGGTCGCGCCGCAGATGCGCCACGTGCTGCTGATGCTGGCGCTCGTCGGCCTGCCGTACGTGATTTTTTACGCGCTCTATTATGTTCTGATACAGCCGATCAAGCTTTAAGAAAGCAGGGCCGCGGTCGAGACAGAAAAAACCGCAAGGGAGGCGGGGCTTTTTGTGCCCGCCTCCTTTTTTGCTGCTTTTGGGGCGTGTGTCTACCGGATTTTTTTGCTTCGATAAAGAAAATTTTTTGAAAGTTTCCCTTTTGTGGGAAACTTTCTGCGTTTTTCGGGGGATTAGTGAAGGGACTTTTTGGGCGGCACGGCCCTGCGCGGCGAAATGGCGGCGCGGCGAACGACGGGGCGCGGAAAGGACGGCGCTCCAGGCGAAAGCCGCGAAGGCGGCCCGCTTTGGGCGGAGGCCGCGGGGCGTGCGCCGGAGGACCTTCAATCTTTCAACGGAGGTGGTCATCCATGCAGGAGCAGACGGCGCTGGAGGGGTTCCGGCAGCTGGCGTTCGGCGACATCCGGGACGCGGTGAAGCTGCTTTTCTGCGAAAAACTGAACCCCCGGACGCTGCGGAACATGAACCTCTTTGCGGTGTCGGAGATCCGCAGGCCGAAGGGCGGCGGGATGGAGATCCGGTTCTTCGACCGGATCGAGGCGCTGCGGCTTTTGAGCGAGCTGGAAAGCGCGGACAGCGGCGCGGACGGGCTGCTGCGGGCAATCGAGGCCGGCGCGGCGGCGCTCGGGGAAAAGGACGCCGGCGCGGGCGGGGTGCAGCCGTGAGGGCGCTGCCGTTTTCCGAAAAGCAGATGCGTGTGCTCTGCTGGTGGGGCGGGAACAGCCCGCACCGGGAGAAAACCGCGGTCATCTGCGACGGCGCGGTGCGCAGCGGCAAGACCGTTTGCATGGGGCTTTCGTTCTTCCTGTGGGCGATGGCGCGCTTTTCGGGCGTGAGCTTCGCGGTCTGCGGCAAGACGATCCGCTCGGTGCGGCGCAACGTGCTCGTGGAGCTGCTGCCGCAGCTGCGGGGCATGGGCTTTGCGGCGCGGGCGCGGTATTCGGAAAACCTCGTGACGCTGCGCTTCCACGGGCGGGAAAACCGCTTCTACCTGTTCGGCGGGCGGGACGAGTCGAGCGCGGCGCTGATCCAGGGCATGACGCTCGGCGGCATCCTGTTCGACGAGGTGGCGCTGATGCCGCGGTCGTTCGTGGAGCAGGGCATCGCGCGGTGCTCTCTGCCGGGGGCGCGGCTGTGGTTCAACTGCAACCCGGAGCACCCGCAGCACTGGTTTTACCGCGAGTGGATTTTGAAGGCGGAGAGCCGCAATGCGCTGTACCTGCACTTCACGATGGACGACAACCCCGGCCTGAGCCGCGCGGTGCGGCAGCGCTACCGGCAGATGTTCACGGGCGTATTTTACAGCCGGTTCATCGAGGGGAAGTGGGTGGCGGCGAGCGGGCTGATCTACCCGTTTGCGGCGGCGCTGCTGTGCGACGCGCCGCCGGAGGGGGCGGAGCGCTACGCGGTCTCGATCGACTACGGCACGGTGAACCCGACCTCGATGGGGCTTTGGGCGCTCAATGGCGGCGTGTGGTACCGCATCGACGAATACTACTACGACGCGCGGCAGGCGGGGCAGCGGCGCACCGACGAGGAGCACTTCCGCGGCTTTCTGCGCCTCACGGAGGGCCGCGCGCCGGAGACCGTGGTGTGCGACCCGTCGGCCGCGAGCTTCATCGAGCTGCTGCGCAGCCGGGGCTATGCGGTGACGCCGGCGAAGAACGACGTGCTCAACGGCATCCGCGCGACGGCGACGGCGCTCAAAAGCGGGAGGATCCGCCTGTGCGCCTGCTGCGCCGACACCGTGCGCGAGCTTTCGCTGTACCGCTGGGCGGACGACGGCGCGCGCGACGCGCCGGTGAAGGAAAACGACCACGCTATGGATGACATCCGCTATTTTGTCTCGACGGTGCTCCCCGCGCCCGGGCAGTTTGCCTGCGCGGTGGAACGCCGGCCGGGCGGGGAAGGAGGGAGTTTTTGGGCTTTCTGAAAAAGGGGAAAAAGACCGCCGTTTCGGTCCAGACGCAGGGCGACCTCGCGCCGGTGCTGCCGGTGGCGGCGGGCGAGCGCGGGCTCTACAGGGCGCTGCGCGAGCAGGTGCCGATCATCGACGCGGCGATCTTCAAGCTCGTGCGCCTTGTGGGCGGCTTTCAGGCGCTCTGCCCGGACAGGCGCGCCGAGGCGGCGCTCGCGCGCTTTCTGCAGACGGTGCCGGTCAACGGCATGAACCAGGGCGTCGACAGCTTCATCTCGACGTATTTCGAGCAGCTTCTGACGTACGGCAACGCGGTCGGTGAGATCGTCGTCGCGGACGGCGCGGTCCGCGCGCTGTACAACGCTTCACTCGAGGATCTCGAGATCCGGCTCGTCTCGCCGCTCGAATCGGGCGTGTTCGTGGTGCGCAGCACGGGTGTGGAGCCGTGCCGGTACCCGGAGCTGATCCTGTCCTCAGCGCTGAACCCGCCGCCGGGCAGCGCGCGGGGCACGTCGATCCTGAAAAGCCTTCCGTTTGTCAGCGAGGTTTTGCTGCGCATCTACCGGACGATCGGCATCAACTGGGAGCGCATGGGCAACGTGCGCTTCGCCGTGACCTGCAAAAACGAGGGGTACGTCAACGCGGGCGACCGCGCCGGGCAGCTTGCCGAGGAGTGGAGCCGCGCGATGCGCGGCCCGGGCGTCAGCGATTTCGTGGCGGTCGGCGATGTTTCGATCCGCGCGATCGGCGCGGACGGGCAGCAGATGGAGAGCGACGTGCCGGTGCGGCAGATGCTCGAGCAGATCGTCGCAAAGCTCGGCGTGCCGCCGTTTCTGCTGGGGCTTTCGTGGTCCTCGACGGAGCGCATGTCGAGCCAGCAGGCGGACATGCTCACGAGCGAGCTGACCGCGTACCGGCGCATCCTGGAGCCGGTGCTTCTGAAGATCTGCCGCGTGTGGCTCCGGCTGAACGGCTTTTCGGACGAGGTCGCGATCGAGTGGGACGAGATCACGATGCAGGACGAGGTGGACCATGCGAACGCGGCGTACCTGACGGCGCGCGCGGCGGCGCTGGAAAAACAGGGGCGCGCCGGTGCGGCGCAGCCCGAAAAGGAGGACTTGGATGAACGGAGTGATTGAAAAGGGCGCCGGGAAGATTGACGGGGACGCGCTGGAGCGCATCAACCGCTACACGCGCCGCCCGTACAAGGCCGAGGAGGTGTATACGTTTTCGGTCGTGCTCTGCGACAACGAGGTGGACCGCGACTACGAGTGCTTCACGCGCGATGCGCTCGGGAAGCTCGCGGTGCTCTTCGAGGGGAAAACGGGCCTGCTCGACCACGAGCACACGAGCCGCGGCCAGTCGGCGCGCATCTATGCGGCGCGGGTGAAGGATTTCCCGGAAAAGCGGACCTCGCGCGGCGAGCCGTACGCCCAGCTTACGGCGGAGGCGTACGTGCCGAGGAATGCGGAGACGGCGGTCTTTATCGAGTCGATCGAGAGCGGCATCCGCAAGGAGG
>USBH01000117.1 GCA_900552925.1 uncultured Oscillospiraceae bacterium | reverse complement strand
GATTAGCTGCAGTCTCGTGGGCTCGGAGATGTGTATAAGAGACAGATTCTATAGCAACCACCTTTATCTGATATTCTGTAAAGCGGGTTTTTCTCACCAATGCATTCTATTATAGTGATTCCGCGCGGAAATGTCAATGTTTTTTCGGCTTTGCGCCGCGGTTTTCGGGCAAAAAACGGGGCGCGCCGCGCCGCCCTGCGCGCGGCCGGAAAACGGCGCGGAAAAACCGGATTTTTTGCGCGCGGGAATTGTATTTCAGCGAAAACTGTGCTACAATTTTCCCGTATTGTATTGTATCTCCTTTCGGAGAATAATAACAAGGAGGAAAACTGAATATGAAATCGAAGTTCAACGTAAAGCAGCTCACCCTGCTGGCCATGCTGGTCGCGGTGCTGCTGCTGATGGCCTTCACGCCGCTCGGGTACCTCAACATCGGGCTGCTGGCAATCACGTTCAACGTCATTCCCGTCGCCATCGGCGCGATCGCGCTCGGACCTGCAGGTGGTCTCATCGCAGGATCCGTTTTCGGGCTGACCAGCTTTCTGCAGTGCATCGGCATCGGCGGCCTGAGTCTGCTCGGCTCGACGCTGTTCAGCATCAACCCGTTTTTCACGATCGTGCTGTGCTTTGTCCCCCGCATGCTGGACGGCTTCCTGCTCGGCTATATTTTCCGCATCGTCGGCCGCTTTAACCGCACCGCCGCCTGCTTTGTGACGGGCTTCTTCGCGGCGTTTCTGAACACGGCGTTCTACATGAGCGCGCTCGTGCTGCTCTTCGGCCGGACGGAGTACATGCAGGGCCTCATAAACGGCCGGAACATTCTGGTTTTCATCTGCGCCTTTGTCGGCCCCAACGCCATTTGCGAAATGCTCTCTTCAACGATCATCACGGGCGCGGTGGGCACGGTGCTGTGCAAGGCAAGGCTTGTGCCCGAAGCGCCGAAATCTGCAAAAAATTCCGGAAAATAAGGAAGATCAAACATTATGGTTCTCGCCATTGATATTGGAAATACGAATATTGTGCTCGGCTGCTGCCGCGGCGAGGAGGTCCTCTTCCGCGAGCGCGTCTCGACGGTCCACACCTCCACCGTTCTGGAGTACGCAGCGATCCTGCGCACCGCGTTCGAGATGAACCGCATCGACCCCGCCGACATCCACGGCGCGATCATTTCGTCCGTCGTGCCGCCTGTGACCGGCACGATGAAGGCCGCCGTTCAGAAATACCTGCACGTCGCGCCGCTCGTCGTCGGCCCCGGCATCAAGACGGGCCTGCGCATCCAGATCGACAACCCCGCCCAGCTCGGCAGCGACCTCGTCGTCGACGCCGTGGCGGGCATACACAACTACCCCCTGCCGCAGATCATCATCGATATGGGCACGGCGACGACGGTCTCCGTCATCGACCGCGAGGGCAACTACCGCGGCGGCATGATCCTGCCGGGCGTCGTCGTCTCCAGCGACTCGCTCATCAGCCGCACCGCGCAGCTGCAGAAGGTCGCGTTCGAGGTGCCGAAGAACCTGATCGGCCGCAATACGATCGACTGCATGAAGAGCGGCATCCTGTACGGGAACGCCGGCGCGCTCGACGGCCTGATCGACCGCATCAATGCGGAGCTCGACGAGCCGTGCACGGTCATCGCGACCGGCGGCCTCGCCGGTGTGATCACGCCGCTCTGCCGCAATAAGATTCTGCTGGACGACGACCTGCTGCTCAAGGGGCTCCTGCTCCTCTACAACAAAAACACGCCTACGGATTAAGGCAATACAATACACAGGGCCGGCGCAAAAAACGCCGGCCCTTTTTTATGTCCACAGAAGCCGCGTTCTCAATTGTCCCCTCCAAATCTCACGCCTCGTCCTTGCGGTGCGCCGCCTTCCACGCTTCGATCTGCCGCAGGCGCTCCCGGACGCGGGCCTCGCTGCCCTCGCCGGTCGGCCTGTAGTACTTTCTGTCCTTCAGCGAATCCGGCAGGCACTGCATGGCCGTCAGCTTGTCCGCCGTGTTGTGGGCGTATTCGTAGCCCTCGCCGTAGTGCAGCTCCTGCATGAGCTTCGTCGGCGCGTTCCGGATGATCAGCGGCACCGGCTCGGCCAGCATCTTCTCGGCGTCGCGCTTTGCGCTCTCGTACGCCGTGTACAGCGCGTTCGATTTCGGCGCCATCGAGAGGTAGACGACCGCGTGCGTCAGGTTGACCGAGCACTCCGGCATGCCGATGAAATGGCTCGCCTGATAGGCCGCGACGGCGATCTCCAGCGCGCGGCTGTCGGCCATGCCGACGTCCTCGCTCGCGAAGCGGATCAGCCTGCGTGCCACGTAGAGCGGGTCCTCGCCGGCCTCCAGCATGCGCGCGAGCCAGTACACGGCGGCGTCCGGATCGCTGTTGCGCATCGACTTGTGCAGCGCGGAAATGATGTTGTAGTGCTCCTCGCCCTTCTTGTCGTAAAGCAGCGATTTTTTGTTGATGCACTGCTCGAGCGTCTCCATCGTCACGGTTGTTACGTCCCCCTCGCGCCGCCCGTTGAGCACGACCATTTCGAGCGTGCCGAGCGCCGTGCGGGCGTCGCCGTTCGCAAACGCGGCGATCATGCCGAGCATCTCGTCCGTGATCCGCACCGTCTGGCCGCCGAAGCCGCGCGGGTCCGTCAGCGTCCGGCGCAGAAGCGCGGTGAGCTCCACCTCGGTGAGCGCCTGCAGGACGAACACCTTGCAGCGGGACAACAGCGCGGCGTTGACCTCGAACGACGGGTTTTCCGTCGTCGCGCCGATCAAAACAATGCTGCCCTTCTCCACAAACGGCAGGAAGGCGTCCTGCTGCGCTTTGTTGAAGCGGTGGATCTCGTCGATGAACAGCAGCGTGCGCTCGCCGAGGATGGCGTTGCGGTCCGCTTCGTTCATCACCTCGCGGATCTCCTTGATGCCGCTCGTGACCGCGCTGAAATTGATGAAATTCGCCTGCGTGCGCCCGGCAATGATCCGCGCAAGCGTCGTCTTGCCGACGCCCGGCGGCCCCCAGAAAATCATCGAGCCGACGCGGTCCTCCTCGATGAGCTGGCGCAGCACCTTGCCCTCGCCCAGCAGATGCGTCTGCCCCACGAATTCATCGAGCGTCCGCGGGCGCATCCGCGTCGCGAGCGGCACGTCCTGCTGGGGCTTTTCAAACAGGGTCTGCTGTCTCATTGTGCTCCTCCTTTCGCGCGACCGGACCGTTTTCGCCATACAGCGCCGACGCCGCCCAGGCCGCCGCCTTTTTCCAGCGGCTCTCCACGCCCTTCGCATGTCCGCCGCGGTTCCATTCCAGTAGGACGTGCCGGCCGTTTTGCCGCAGAAGCGCCGCAGCCGCTTCCGTCGCGGTGCCGACCGTCCGCATCAGCGCCGGGCCGCCGAGCGGCTCCCGGTCGCCGAGCGACAGATACACCGCCTGCGCCGGCCGCGGCAGGCGGCCTTGCAGGTACGGCGCAAAGCCCGGGTACCAGAGCGAGCCGGAAGCGGAGGCCGCGCAGCCGAAGAAATCCGTTTCGCACAGCGCCCAGAGCGCGAACAGCCCGCCGAGCGAATAGCCGAGCACCGCGCGCCGGGCCGGGTCCGCCGGCGCCCTGTACTGCGCGCGCAAATACGGCGCCGCCGTCTCCGTCAGAAAGCGCAGGTAATCTGCACCGCCGCCCGAAAACGCGTCGCCCGGCCGGACCGGCGGCGCAGGCCACGGCGTGAAGTCCCGCCCGCCGTCCGCCTCCGCAAAAAAAAGAAGCGTATGCGGCAGCGCTTCCGCAATCGCCGGAAGCATCGGCTCCATGTTCCAGCCGCAGAGGAACGCCGTCCCCCGGACGCCGTCTGCCGGCACAAAACACGCGCAACGGCGCCCCGCCAGACAAAAACGATCCGTCTTTCCGGCCATACGCAACACCTCCCATAAAATCGAACTATTGTTTAAACCCAGTATAGCACAGCGCACAGCAAAAAGCAAGCGAAACAAAGCCCGGCAGAACGCGGAATTCCGCATACTGCCGGGCTGTTTTACCGTCTCAATCTTCTGTTCAGCAGAGCTCTGCGGCCAGCGCCTCGATCTGCGCGCGGCTCTCGTCGCTCAGCGCGGACTTCACCGTGACCGTCGTTTCCGTAAAGGTGAGGTTCTTCGCGCCCTCGAGCATCTTCTTCATCGTCTTCGCCGCCATAGCCGCCCAGGAGCCGTTTTCGATCATGCCGACCGTGCGGTTCTGGAAGTTGCGCGCGAGCAGGTGGTCGATGAACGTGTGCATATACGGGAAAATCCCCGCGTTGTACGTCGTCGTCGCCAGCACGAGCTTGCTGTAGCGGAACGCATTTTCCACAGCCTCCGCCATGTCGTCGCGCGCGAGGTCGATCACCTCGACGGCCGGACAGCCCTTCTCGCGCAGCTTTTCCGCGAGCAGCTCGACCGCCGCCTTCGTGTGGCCGTACACCGAGGTGTAGGCGATCAGGACGCCCTCGTCCTCCGCCGCATAGGAAGACCACGTGTCGTACTTGCCGATGTAGTAGCCGAGGTTCTCGCGCAGAACCGGGCCGTGCAGCGGGCAGATCGTCTGAATATCCAGCGCGGCCGCCTTCTTCAGCAGCGCCTGCACCTGTGCGCCGTACTTGCCGACGATGCCGATATAGTACCGGCGTGCCTCGCACGTCCAGTCCTCCTCGATGTCGAGCGCGCCGAACTTGCCGAAACCGTCCGCCGAGAAGAGCACCTTGTCCGTGCTGTCGTACGTAACGACGACCTCCGGCCAGTGGACCATCGGGGCCGTGACAAACGTCAGCGTATGGCGGCCAAGCGAGAGCGTGCTGCCCTCTCCGACAACGACGCGGCGCTCCGCGTAGTCCGTGCCGAAGAACTGCTGCATCATCGCGAACGCCTTCGCCGAAGCGACGACCTGCGTTTCCGGATACGTCTCCATAAAACGCGCGATATTCGCGGAATGATCCGGCTCCATGTGCTGCACGATCAGGTAATCGGGCCTTCTCTCGCCGACCGTATCCGCGAGGTTCTGAAGCCAGGCATTCCCGAACCGCGCATCCACCGTATCGAACACGGCAATTTTCTCATCCAGCACGACGTACGAATTGTACGCCATACCGTTCTTCACGACATACTGCCCCTCGAACAGATCGATGTCGTGGTCATTCACACCGATATAACGGATATCTTCCGTGATTTTCACCGTATCATCCTTTCCTGATTCACGCAATAACAGCAGGCAAAACCGCGCAGCGTGGGAAATCCTTTTCGCACCGCGGGACACACCTGTGTTTTCCGCTCCCCATTATACCACAGAGCAAAGCCGCAGAAAATAGGCAAATGGAAATTTTTTTATCGATTTGCATCCGACACAGGCACATCCTGCGTGCATTGCTTGCGTGCATCGCTTTCACGCTGCGATATTCCACAAGCATCGCCTCGTGCCGCACATTTCCGCCGGAAAACAGAAAAAAGCAGACAACATAAACACTGTCTGCTCTGGCTCCCCCTGTTGGACTCGAACCAACGACCCTGCGGTTAACAGCCGCATGCTCTACCGACTGAGCTAAGGAGGAATATTTTGGTGACCCGTGCGGGAATCGAACCCACGTTAACGGCGTGAGAGGCCGCTGTCTT
>USBH01000116.1 GCA_900552925.1 uncultured Oscillospiraceae bacterium | reverse complement strand
CGAGATTAGCTGCAGTCTCGTGGGCTCGGAGATGTGTATAAGAGACAGGTACTATTATATAATACAGCATTGCAATTTATCTTACAAGCGCGTTTTGCAGGACACCCGCGCTTATTTTTGCGTTCTGCAAATCTGCATCAAGACCACAGGGGGAAGACATAATGAAAATTCTGGTTATCAACGCCGGCAGCTCCTCGCTCAAGTATCAGCTGATCGACATGGACAACGAGCAGATGCTCGCCAAGGGCAACTGCGAGAAGATCGGCCTTGAGATGGGCATTTTCGGCCACAAGACCGCGGACGGCCGCGAGAAGAAGATCGAGATCTGCATGAAGAACCACACCGAAGCGTTTGAGCAGGTCAAGAATGCGCTGCTCGACAGCGAGGTCGGCGTCATCAAGGACCTCAGCGAGGTTTCCGCAATCGGCCACCGCATCGTCCAGGGCGGCTCGCTGTTCAGCGAATCGGTGCTGGTCGACGACAAGGTCATCGAGGGCATTGAGAGCCTGATCCCGCTCGCGCCGCTGCACAACAGCGCGCACGTGCAGGGCATCCGCGCCTGCATGAGCGTTTTCGGCAAGGCTGTGCCGGAGGTCGTCGTGTTCGATACGGCGTTCCACTCCACCATGCCGCCGAAGGCGTATATGTTTGCCGTCCCCTACGAGTATTATGAGAAGTACAAGATCCGCCGCTACGGCTTCCACGGCACGTCGCACCGCTATGTCAGCCATCGCCTTGCGGAGATCATGGGCCGCGACCTCAAGGACATGAAGGTCATCACCTGCCACATCGGCAACGGCTCCTCGATCACGGCGATCCAGGATGGCAAGGTCATCGACACCAGCATGGGCCTCACGCCGCTCGACGGCTTCATGATGGGCACCCGTACCGGTACGCTCGACCCGTCCGTCGTCACGTTCATCGCGGAGAAGGAAAACCTCACGCCGGCGCAGCTTTCCGACCTGTTCAACAAGAAGTCGGGTCTGCTCGGTATCTCCGGTATTTCCAGTGACGACCGCGACATCTGCAAGGCGGAAGATGCTGGTGATCCGCGCGCACACCTCGCCCATGAGATGCTCGTCTACCAGATCAAGAAGTTCATCGGCGGCTATGCGGCTGCGCTGAACGGCGTTGATGCGATCGTGTTCACAGCCGGCCTCGGCGAGAATCAGGATACGCTGCGCGAGCGCATCTGCACGGATATGGAGTACCTCGGCCTGAAGTTCGACAAGGCGGCAAACGCCGGCACCCGCGGCGTGGAGAAGAAGATCTCCGCCGACGACAGCAAGGTTGCCGTGTATGTCATCCCGACGAACGAAGAGCTCGTCATCGCACGCGATACGAAAGCCATCGTCGAAAACATGTAAGCTTACATATAGAAAGCGGAGCCGCCGGGTTTTGGAAAGCCCGGCGGCTTTTTTGCCGGCCGAATCGCGCCGGAAAGCGAAATTTCGAAGAAATCCGCGTGTTGCTTGGTGCGGCAAATCGGCGCCGCGCGGCCGAATTTGCCGGTTTATCCTGCAATCCGGGTAGCTTACAGGATTTTCTTTGCGAAAAAGGTTGCAATTTTGTAACCTTTACGTTATAATTGTAAATGTCTTGAAATATTTGTCTGTCCCACAGCGAAAAGACAGATTTCGATTCGGCGCGGTCGTGCTGTGTACCGCGATTATGAGAGTAAGGACTGGTGATCTAACATGACTGTTTCCGTGCGGAAAAACGGAAAACGAGTGGCGGCGCTTCTGCTCGCGCTCGTTCTGGTTTTGTCCGTCTGCCCGTTTGCGGTGCATGCGGAGGAGACCGAGGCGAGGACGACGGAGTATGTGCATCTGCGCAGCGGCCCCGGCACGAACTATGATTCGCAGGGCGTGCTGGCGGAGGGCACTGTGCTGACGGTTACGGATACGAGCAACAGCGAGTGGTACGCGGTCAGGACGTCCGGCGGAACGACCGGCTATATCTTCTCCCAGTACATCGCGATCGGCGGTTCGGATTCCGGCAGCGCGGCGAAGACGACGGAATACGTGCATCTGCGCAGCGGCCCGGGCACGAACTACAGCTCGAAGGGCGTCATCGCTTCCGGCACGGCGATCACGGTCACGGATACAAGCAACAGCGAATGGTATGCGGTCAGGCTTTCGAACGGCACGACCGGCTACATGTTCTCCGAATACATAAGCATGAGCGGCGGCTCCTCGTCCTCCGGCTCCGATTCCGTGCCGTCCACGGAATCCACGGCGGCGAAGGTGACCGAGTACGTCAACGTGCGCAGCGGCCCGGGTACGAACTACACCTCGAAGACGGTTATCGCCTCGGGCACCTCGATCACGGTCACGGACCGCAGCAACGCGGAATGGTACGCGGTCAAGCTGTCGAACGGCATGACCGGCTACATCTATTCGATCTATATCCGGATTGAAAGCGAGAGCAGCTCGGGCGGCTCGTCCGGAACGGAATCCACGCCGGCGAAGACGACCGAGTATGTCAACGTGCGCAGCGGCCCGGGCACGAACTACACTTCGAAGACGGTCATCGCTTCGGGCACCTCGATCACGGTCACGGATACAAGCAACCCGGAGTGGTACGCGGTCAAGCTCTCAAACGGCATGACCGGTTATATCTATTCGATTTATATTGAGCTTCAAAGCAGCTCCGGCGGCTCGACCTCGGGCGGCGTTCAGGCCAAAACGACGGCGGGCGTCAACCTGCGCCGCGGCGCGGGCACCAGCTTCGGCGTCATCCGCGTCGTTGCCACCGGCACCACGGTCACCGTGACCGAGGCGACGAACGCGCAGTGGTACAAGGTCAAGCTGTCGGACGGCACCGAAGGCTACATCTTTACGGAATACCTCAACGTCATCTCCGGCGACATCGATTCGGTCAAGCCGGATGAGGACGATACGCCGGATACGAGCGGCGCGGTCACCGCGCGGACGACGACGGACATCAACCTGCGCAGGGGACCGGGCACGACGTACGGCGTGATCATGGTCGTGGATGAAAACGTGACGGTCACCGTGACCGAAGCGACGAACAGCGAGTGGTACAAGGTCAGGCTGTCGGATGGCACCGAAGGCTACTTCTCCGCCCAGTACCTGAAGATCGTCTCCGGCGATATCGATTCGGTCAAGCCCGACGATTCCGGCGATAAGGAGGACGAGGACGACGGCGGCAGCGACCTGGAGGGCACCGGCGAATACCTGCGCACGACGACAGGCGTCAACCTGCGCAAGGGGCCGAGCACCTCGACCGACGTTCTCACCGTCCTGAACTCCGGCACGATCGTCGAAGTGATCGACCGCGACACGCAGGGCTGGGTCCACGTGCGCACGACGAGCGGCAGGGTCGGCTATGTTTCCGCCGATTATGTGACCGCGTATACGCCGTCGGGCTCGAACGGCTCGGTTTCGGCGACGTCGGCGACGATCGCCCAGTACAAGACGCTTTACATCGAGGGCTCCGGCAGCTCGGTGATCTGGACGAGCTCGGATACGTCCGTCGCGCGCGTTGAAGCGGGCGTGGACAACCAGCTGTTCGTTTACGGCGTTGCGCCCGGCACGGCGAAGATCGTCGGCAAGGGTGCGAACGGCAAGGAGCTGGCCTCCTGCACCGTGACGGTTACGGCGCCGGAAGCGGTCCGCTTCGCCTACACGACGCCGAACATCATTTCCGCCGGCTCGAGCTTCGACCTCAAGGCGGTCACCGACACGCAGAAGTCGAGCGTGAAGTTCGAGATTCAGGGCGTCGGCACGTACGAGACCTCCTCGTATACGTCCGAGTCGCAGGGGGACAACAGCGTCCGCATCTTCTCGGCTTCGGCGACCATCAATACGCCGGGTACCTATACGGTCCGCACGTACTCAAATTCGGGCAGCGGCTATTCCTCCACCTATAAGGAATTCACGATCCTCGTCGTTTCGACGACGGACAAGACGAGCACCTCGAACGAGGCGAGACGCATCAGCGACGAGATGCTGGAGAACATCGCCTCCTATGAGGGCTACGTGCCCGGCGTCAGCCCGGATACGCTGGCCGGCAACCTGCCGACTGTCGGCTACGGCTACGTGGTTGCGAAGAACACCTCGTTCTACAACAACCTGACCCGCACGGAGGCGAAAGCCATGCTGGCGGAAACGGTGAATTCGGGCGGGTATACCTCGGATGTCAACTACTTCATTTCGCAGAACGGCCTGCAGATGAGCCAGTGCCAGTTCGACGCGCTCGTGAGCTTCGGCTACAACGTCGGCTCCTCCTACTGGCGCGGATACGGCAGCTGCTATGTGCGCACCGTCATCCTGAATACGGTCGTACCGCCGTCGAACCTCTCGTCTTCCAACCCGTACGGCGGCAAGGTCACGTCGACGACGCTGACGATCTACAGCGACCATTCGGATTCTTCTTCCAGAGTCGGCTCGCTCAGTGAGGGCAACAGCGTCAGCATCATCGGGTACTGGCGCGACGACAGCACGAAGCACGCGTGGTACCAGGTTACGGCGAGCGGCAAGACCGGCTGGGTGCGTGCGGGCGACGTCGCGTTCAACAACACGTCCGGCCTCACGCGCGACCTGAACTACGTGGATGCGTACACGTTCGGCAGCAACCTGCTGGATTGGCACGTTGCGGGCGGCCGCTGCTACATCGGCCTGTACTACAGACGTCTGGCTGAGGCCAAGGTCTTCTCCTACGCGAACTACAGCGAGGCATCGCCGAGCAGCGCGAACTACAAGGTCAACACCTACGGCTACGATGTGCCGACCTGCCTCTGATTTTTAAAACAGCATAAATAGCAACGAGCCTGCCGGGTTTTCGGCAGGCTCGTTTTGCGTCCGGTGTGGAAGATTTTTCTATGCCCTCGACCAGTATTTCCGGTCGAGCGTGCGGTAGCGCACGGCTTCGGCGGCGTGCCGGGCCTCGATGCGCGGTGCGTTGTCGAGGTCGGCGATCGTGCGCGCGACCTTGAGCACGCGGTCGTAGGCGCGCGCGGAAAGCCCGAATTTTTCAAAGGCGTTTTTGAGCAGCGTCTCGGCGTCGGGCGTCATGCAGCAGACCTCCCGCAGAAGCTCGGGCGGGATCTGCGCGTTGCAGGCGACCGCGGTGTTCCGGAAGCGCTCCAGCTGGATGGCCCGCGCCGCGTCGACGCGCGCCTTGACGGCGGCGGAGCTTTCCTCCTTCTGCGCGCTGGTCAGATTGTCGAAGCTGACGGGCGGCACCTCGATGTGCAGGTCGATGCGGTCGAGCAGAGGGCCGGACAGCCGCCGCAGGTACT
Source organism: uncultured Oscillospiraceae bacterium (assembly GCA_900552925.1). GTDB lineage: Bacteria > Bacillota > Clostridia > Oscillospirales > Acutalibacteraceae > Hominenteromicrobium > Hominenteromicrobium gallistercoris. Next base: position 383 of record USBH01000116.1, on the reverse strand, counting down.
GCTGCACGGAAGCGGGCGAGCAAGTGCAGCGGCCGCTTCCATACCAGCCGCATTTGCAGGGATTCATCGCGGCAATGAGCTGAAACCGTGCCGGATACGTCACCTGACCGGCGACACGCGAGATGGTAACTCTGCCGTCCTCAAGCGGCTGGCGCAGGGTTTCGAGCACATCGCGGCGGAATTCCGGAAATTCATCCAGAAACAGCACACCGCGGTGCGCGAGCGTGATCTCGCCGGGGACGGGCAGCCGCCCTGCGGCACCCGAACCGCCAGCCATTGCGTTGGCCGAGGAATTATGATGCGGTGCACGGAACGGTCGTTCGGCACGCTCGACCTGTCTCTTATACACATCTCCGAGCCCACGAGACTGCAGCTAATCTCGT
>USBH01000115.1 GCA_900552925.1 uncultured Oscillospiraceae bacterium | reverse complement strand
CTCGCAGGCCATGCGCTCCGGCAGCGCGGTATCGGAAAACGTGCGGTACAGGATCTCGACGCACGCGCGCCCCGTGATCGTCGCCGCGCCTTCGGAAAGCTGCACGCTGTCGATCTGGTACCGCACGCCGCGCCGAAGGACCGTTTCGATCGGCGGCTTGCCGTTCTGCAGCTCGATGTTTTCCTCGAGAATGAACGTGTGCATGCAGCAGCCGACGGCGCGGGACGCCGCGTACGTATCGCAGTGCGTCTCCACAAGGTCGCTTTCGATCCGCTCGGCCAGCTCGGTCCTGCGCACGGCCGTCACGGAAATATTGAAGCCGAGCGTGATGTGCATGTCGACCCGGCGGGCGTTCATCGCGCGGCAGGTCATATGCTGCACGAACGGGCGCACGACGGCCGTGGCCCCCTCCGTGCTGCCGTTCAGCCGGACGTTGAAGGAGAACTCCTTCTTCGTATCGAAGCCGCGCACGCACTCGCCCTTCGCGTCGAGATACAGCACGCGGATGTCGGCCGCGCCGTCCACCGATAAGCTGTCCCCGATCACGGCAGCGGAAACGACCTCCGGCGTGACGATGCACTTGAGGATCTTCTGGATATCCGCGCAGTAATCCGGCAGGCTGTATTCCGTATCGACGGGGCACTCGTGGGTGGACTCCATAATCTGTTCAAAGCCTTCATAGAGCTGATTGCCTGTAGTGAGCCGCATAAAATCTTCTCATCCTTTCACTGCCCTTTGATTTCTGCTTCATTACTATGAGGCGCGGTGGGACAATATGCACGCATAAAAAAAGAGGCCGAAGCGCAGCCTCCGGAGAGGCGGCTTCGGCTTCGGCCGTTTGCCGGGCAGCGGCTGCATGTTCCGCCGCGCCGGGCTTTATGGGGTTCAGGGCTCCTTCGGCAGCTTTTTGATGCCGAACATGCGGCGCAGCACAAAGCCCATGAACCCGTTTGCGTTAAGTACGACAACCTTCATGCCTATGGTCACTCACCTTTCTGCAGGGCGCGCCGGCGGCTCCCCCGGCTGCACGTTTTCGCGCAGCCGTCGGGCGCACGCGCTATCCGCGCGGCCCTGCGCCGATCAGCAGCGGACGATCATGACGCCGAGCGCCACCATGATGACCGCAGCGACAAACAATGTGAACCCCGAGGGGCTGATGCTCGCAAGGATCATGCCGAGGCCGAAGGCAGCGGCGCACACGGCGCGCTGGCGGCGGTCCGCAAGGCAGCCGTGCAGGCAGAATTTCGGTTTACGCAAAACCGGCACCTCCGTTTCCCGGAAACTCGCCCCGAAGGGTTATTCCAGTATATACGGAAGTGCCGAAATGTGTTACACGGAACGGCGCCGCGCGCTTCCCGTGCGTATTCTATGGTTTTGGCGCTTACGCCTTCGGCGTGTAGAGCACGACGATCGCGCAGCCGATGTTGACGCGGATCTCCGCGCGGTCGGCCACGATGCTGTTGCTCGCGCCGAGCGTGGAGCCGGCCGAAAGGTTGTGCTGGTAAAGCGGGTACTCGAGGCCCTCGTACGTCACGTTGCAGGAGGCGCCGTCGAACGGGAAGACCGAGACGGTCGCGCCCTTGAGCTCCGTGAACACGATGCGCCCGCCGCGCAGCACGAAGACCTTCGTGTCCTCGGTGCAGAGCACGCCGCTGTCGCCGTGGTTGGCGATGGCCAGCAGCACGTTGAGGTTTCCGACGGAATGGTCGAACCGGTCGCCGCCGAGGCAGCCGACCAGCACGAAGGATGTCATGCCGAGCTTCTGCCCGATCATCACCGCGCCCATCGTATCCGTCACATCCTTGTGCACCGGCAGCGTGACCGTGCGGATGTCCTTCGGCGGGCGCTTCTGCGCCGAATCGAAATCGCCGATGACGAGGTCGGGCCGAATGCCGAACCGCACCGCGTTGTCATAGCCGCCGTCCGCGCAGATCACATAGTAATCCGCGGGGTCGAACTCCTGAAATACCGCATCCGACTGCATCGGCACCGCGCCGATGATCATACATTTTTTGTCTTTGATAGCTGCCACTCCCTTATATCCTTGACTTCGTTGTACATGGCGATGTAGCTTTCGAGCCGCGACCGGGAGATCTTGCCCGCCTCGACGGCCGCGAGCACCGCGCACCCTTTTTCGCAGGTGTGCGAGCAGGAGGTAAACCGGCATTCGCCGAGGTACGGTTCAAATTCCCGGAAACCGTGCGGCAGCTCCTCCTTGCGGAACAGCTCATACCGCTCGATGTCCATTGTGGAAAAGCCGGGCGTATCGGCCACATAGCCGCCCTCAACCGGGTAGAGCTCCACGTGGCGCGTCGTGTGGCGCCCGCGGCCGAGCTTTCGGCTGACCTCGCCGGTCTCGAGCACGAGCTGCGGCATCAGGCTGTTCAGCAGCGTGGACTTGCCGACGCCCGAATTGCCCGTAAACGCCGAGACGCAGCCCGCAAGCTCCGGCCGCAGCGTTTCGATGCCGTCCGGCTCTGCGGCGGAAACGAAATACGTGTGCAGCCCGATGCCGCCGTAGATTTTCCGCAGCGCCGAGGCGTCGTCGAGGTCCGTCTTTGTAAAGACGAGAACCGGCTCGATGCCCTTGAGCTCCGCGGCCGCGATCGTCTTGTCGATGATCAGCGTGCTCGGCTGCGGGTCGCTGACCGAGGAGACGACGAAGAGCTTGTCGAGATTGGCCAGCGGCGGCCGCACGAGGAAATTCCTGCGCGGCAGGATCTCCGTCAGATAGCCCTCGTCGTTTTCATCCACCGTGAAGCGCACGCGGTCGCCCGCATAGGGCGAGATGCGCTCCTTCCGGAATTTTCCGCGCGCACGGCACGGATGCAGGCCGTCCGCGTCCTGCACGTAGTAGAAGCCGCCGATGCCCTTGAGCACCATGCCCGTCCGTTCCAGCTGCATAGGCCGCCTCAGTGCGTCGTGACCGGGCCGGTCGGCGTATCGCCGGTCCCCGTACCGGCATCCGGGGCGGGCGTCGGCGTCGGTTCCGCCGTGGGCTCCGGCGTCGGCGTCGCAAACGCGATCTGCGAATGGACGTCGATGCTCTCGGTCTCGTAGTTGATCTCCGCCGTGATGTAATCCTGTCCGTTCAGGCGGATCGTCAGGCTCGAGCGGCCTGTGCCGGTGAAATCGGCGCCGCTGTACGAGGAGACCGAGGGGTTCACAACGCGGCTGTCGAACAGCTCGCCGTCCACGTAGATGCTCATTTCAAGGTCTTCCGAAACGCCGCTGGGCAGCGGGATGTCGTAGTGCACGGTCTTTTCCGCGCCGCGGCCGGAGCTGACCACCAGGTTGACGGCAGAGCCTTCGGAGACACGCGTGCCGCCTTCCGGGTCGGACGAGAGCACGGTGCCCTCCGGCTGGTCGCTCTCGTCGTCGTACGAGACCGAGCCGCGCACAAGGCCGTTCGCCTCCAGGTCGCTCTCCGCCGTCGAAAGCGAGGAGCCGACGACGTTCGGCACCGTGACCTGCTCTTCCGCCGGGCCGGAGCTGACAAAGATCGTGATCGAGGAGCCGGACGCCACCGTCGAGCCCGCCGCAGGGTCTGTGCGCACGACGTAACCGACCGCCGTTTCGTCATCGGCGACCGCCTGAATCCGCGGGCTCAGGCCGAGCGCCTCCAGCGTGTCGTACGCATCCTGCTGGCTGTCCCCCGTCACGTCCTCGACGACGACCTGCTCCAGCGTGCCGCCGTTGACCGTCAGCGTGATCGTCTTTCCGCGCTTGACCGTCATGCCCGCCTGCGGGTTCTGGTTCAGCACGACGCCGGCCGGCTGGCTGGGCTGGTTGCCCTCGACGATCTCAAACTCGAAATCGGCGTATTCGGCGTTGTCTTTGATCTCCGTCTCGTAGATCATGCCCGTGAACGTCGGGACAATGACCTCATCGCTGCTTGTATCCGTGTTGTTGCGGAAGTAATTCCAGAGGAAAATGCCGCCGACCACAAGGCCGACCACGACGACCGCGGCCACGATGCCGGTCACGACCATCGAGGCCTTCGCGCCGTTCTTCGAGCGGACGTATTCCTCCTCATATTCGTAGTTGTCGTTGTAGTCCTGCTGCCGGCTGCCCGCGGTATCGTAAATGCTGGTGCCGCGCGCATAGGCGTGATCCACCTGATCGCCGTAGTTGAACACCATCTCCGGGTTGCGGCGGAAACGTTCAATGTCCTCGAGCATATCGGCCGCCGAGGGGAAGCGCTGCGCCGGGTTCTTTTCCATCGCGTGCATCGTGATCTCCTCGAGGCCCTTCGGGATCGAGGGATTGATGCGCGTCGGCGGCGTCGGCTCCGCCTGCATCTGCATGATCGCGACGGAAACGGCGTTGTCCGCGACGAACGGCAGCTGGCCCGTCAGCATCTCGTACAGCATGACGCCGACGGAATAGATATCGGCCTTGTCGTTGATGTGGCCGCCGCGGGCCTGCTCGGGCGCGATGTAGTGCACCGAGCCGATCGCCTTGTCGGTCATGGTCTGGGTCTCGGCCTGCGTGAAGCGCGCAATACCGAAGTCCATCACCTTGATGCTGCCGTCCTCCAGCAGCATGATGTTCTGCGGCTTGATGTCGCGGTGGATGATGCCGCGCTCGTGCGCGTGCTGCAGCGCCTGCAGGATCTGCACCGTAAAGTACAGCGCTTCGCGCCACTTGATCTCGCCCTGCTGCTCGATGTACTGCTTGAGCGTGATGCCGTCCACATATTCCATGACGATGTACTGGATGCGGTCGCCGAAGCTGACGTCGTACACCTTGACGATGTTCGGGTGCGAGAGCACCGCGATCGCCTTCGATTCGTTTCTGAAGCGCCGGAGGAAATCGCTGTTGTCCGAGAGCTCCTCCCGGAGGATCTTGATGGCGACCCAGCGGTTCTCGATGCGGTCATACGCGCGGTAAACGTACGCCATGCCGCCCTGGCCGATCAGCTCGTGGATCTCATAGCGGCCATCCAGGCGCTTTCCGATGTATTTATCCATAATTGATCACCTTGCCCTTTCTTCGTGCAAAGGGCATTCCTTTCTTCTTTCGTCTCAGCGGTTTTCTATGACGGCGACCGTAATGTTGTCACTTCCGCCCTTGCTGTTCGCGTACTGGATCAGCTCATCCACGAGCTGATCGCCCTCATAGTTGCTGATGAAAAACAGCAGCGTGTCGCGCTCCAGATAATTGCTCAGGCCGTCCGTGCAGGAGACGGCGACGTCGCCCGGCTCAAACACAAAGCAGCCGTAGTCGCACTCCAGCTCCGGATGGACGCCGACGACGCGCGTGATCAGGTTGCGCTGCGGGTGGACGCGCGCCTCGTCCTCGGTGATCGCGCCGCTCTCCACAAGCTGCTGCACATAGGAATGGTCCGTCGTAACCTGCTTGATGCCGAGCGCCGTTTTCAGGTAGCAGCGGCTGTCGCCCGCGTGGGCGATGTGCAGCACGCCGCCCGCGGCGATCGCGACGACGGCCGTCGTGCCCATGCCGTACAGATCCGGCTCCGCCTCGGCGCGGCGGATGACGGCGTCGTTGGCGCTTTGAACGGCCGAAAGCATCATCTCGCGCATGGCGTCCGCATCCATGCCCGGCGCATAGGCATCCTGCAGGCACTGGACAATCGTCTCGCTCGCGATGCTGCTGGCGATGTTGCCGCCGTTCACACCGCCCATGCCGTCGCAGACCAC
>USBH01000114.1 GCA_900552925.1 uncultured Oscillospiraceae bacterium | reverse complement strand
GGATCGGCGCTGCCGCCCTCTTTGACCGCAACGGCGAGCTCACGGCCGATCTTCGTGAAGATCTTTGCGCGCGCGCCGTCGGTCTTTTCCTTCTTGCGCTTGATATTATTCCATTTGGAATGTCCTGACATACTAAAACCTGCCTTCACTCACACAAATTCAAGTTATTATAGCACGATTCTCCCGCGATTTCAATAGCCATTCTGCGGGCTTTCTCAAAAACCGGGTTTTCCGGGTCGATTCCGCCGTCCGTGTCCGTCAGGCACAGTGTGCCGGCGAGGTGCGTGTTCATCACGGAAAAGCTCTGGCGCAGCATCTTTTCGCAGATCTCCGCCGAAAACGGATCGTGCCGCCCCATCGTGAGCAAGAGCACCGCCCGGCGCGGCTTTGCGATCGCCGGGCGCACGCCGCGCGCAAACCGCGCTTCAAAGTAGCGCTGGAAGCGGTCGATCACACTTTTGAGCTGCGCCGGGAACGTGAGGTTGTAGACCGGAGACGCGATCACCAGCAGGTCGCAGGCCCGCAAACTGCTGTCGAAATCGTCGAGATCGTGCAGCGCGCAGCCGTCCGTCTGCCGGCAGTACCCGCAGGCCGTGCACGGCGCCGCGGGCGCTCTACACACGTCGCGCTCCGCCACCGCCCAGCCGTCCGACGAAAGCCCGGACAGGAACGCATCCAGCAGCCTGCGCGTCGCGCCGGCCGCATGCGGCGATGCGAACAAAACGAGCGCCTGTTTCATACTTTTCCTCCCTTTCAAAACCGTGCATTCTTCTGTGCTTCCTCATTCGTTTTCGCTCCGGCCGAGCACAAAAACGGGCGCTGCCGCATATGCAGCAGCGCCCGAAAAGGCTCAGCCCTTTACAACGATATTGACGAGCTTGCCCGGCACGTAGATCTCCTTGACAACCGTCTTGCCGGAAATCTCGGCCGCGATGCGCGCTTCCGCCTTGGCGGCCGCGAGCGCGTCGTCCTTCTGGATGTCGGCCGGGACCTGCAGCTTCGCGCGGACCTTGCCGTTGACCTGCGCGACGATCTCGACCGTGTCGTCCTTGCACTTCGCCTCGTCGTACTTCGGCCAGCTCTGCTCCGCAATCATGCCCTCGCCGAGCTGCATCGCCTCCCAGACCTCCTCGGTCACGTGCGGTGCAAACGGGTTCATCAGAAGCGCGAACACGCGCAGCTCACCTTTCGAGATCGAGCCCTTGTCCGCGATGACGTTCATCAGCGCCATCAGCGCCGCGATCGCCGTGTTGAACTTGAGGTTCTCGATGTCGAACGTGACCTTCTTGATCGTCTTGTGGAACGCGCCCTCGAGCTCCGGACGGATCGCATCGCCGTCCGTCACGATATTCTGGAGGTTCCAGAAGCGGTCGATGAAGCGGCGGCAGCCCTTGATGCCCGCGCTGCTCCACGGCGCTGCCTTTTCAAAGTCGCCGATGAACATCTCGTACATGCGCATCGTGTCGGCGCCGTACTCGTTGACGATGTCGTCCGGGTTGACGACGTTGCCGCGCGACTTGCTCATCTTCTCGCCGTTTTCGCCGAGGATCATGCCGTGGCTCGTGCGCTTCGCGTACGGCTCCGGCAGCGGCACCTCGCCGATGTCGTAGAGGAATTTATGCCAGAAACGGCTGTAGAGCAGGTGGAGCGTCGTGTGCTCCATGCCGCCGTTGTACCAGTCGATCTGCTTCCAGTAGTTGAGCGCTTCCTTGGAAGCGAACGCGTCCTTGTTGTGCGGGTCCATATAGCGCAGGAAATACCACGACGAGCCAGCCCACTGCGGCATCGTGTCGGTTTCGCGCTTCGCCTTGCCGCCGCAGCGCGGGCAGGTGGTCTCCACCCAGTCCGTCATCTTTGCGAGCGGAGATTCGCCGTTGTCGGTCGGCTCGTAGGAATCGACCTGCGGCAGCACGAGCGGCAGCTCGCTCTCGTCGAGCGGGACGTAGCCGCACTTGTCGCAGTGCACGATCGGGATCGGCTCGCCCCAGTAGCGCTGGCGGGAGAACACCCAGTCGCGCAGCTTGAAGTTGACCTTGCGGTGGCCGATGCCGGTCTCCTCGAGATAGTCCTTGATGCGCACCTTGGCTTCCTCCACGGTCAGGCCGTCGAGAATGCCGGAGTTCACCATCACGCCGGTGTCGCAGTCCGTGAACGCCTCTTTTTCGACGTCGCCGCCCTTGACGACCTCGACGATCGGCAGGTTGAATTTCTTTGCAAACTCCCAGTCGCGCGTATCGTGCGCCGGCACGGCCATGATCGCACCGGTGCCGTAGGAGACGAGCACGTAGTCGGAAATGAAGATCGGGATCTCCTTTCCGGTCAGCGGGTTGACGGCCCGGACGCCGTCGAGCTGCACGCCGGTCTTGTCCTTTGCGACCTCGGTGCGCTCAAAATCGGACTTCTTCGCGGCCTCCGTCTGATAGGCGCGGATCTCCTCCATGTTGGCGAGCTTGTCCGCCCACTTTTCGATGAACGGATGCTCCGGGGAAACGACCATGTACGTCGCGCCGTACAGCGTATCGGGACGCGTCGTGTAGACGGTCAGCGTATCGCCCGCCGTCGTCTTGAAGTCGACCTCGGCGCCCTCCGAACGGCCGATCCAGTTCTTCTGCTGCGCCTTGACGCGCTCCGGGTAATCGACCAGGTCGAGGTCGTCGATCAGGCGCTGCGCGTACGCCGTGATCTTCAGCATCCACTGGGATTTGACCTTGTGGACGACCTCGCTGCCGCAGCGCTCGCAGACGCCGTTGACGACTTCCTCGTTCGCGAGCACGCACTTGCAGGAGGTGCACCAGTTGACGGCCATCTCCTTCTTGTAGGCCAGGCCGTGCTTGAAGAGCTGCAGGAAGATCCACTGCGTCCACTTGTAATACGCGGGGTCGGTCGTGCTGATCTCGCGGCTCCAGTCGAACGAGATGCCGAGCGACTGGATCTGCTTTTTAAAGCGGGCGATGTTCTTCGCCGTGACCTCGGCCGGATGGACGTGGTTCTTGATCGCGTAGTTCTCGGTCGGCAGGCCGAACGCATCCCAGCCGATCGGATAGAGAACATTGTAGCCCTCGAGGCGGCGCTTTCTCGCGACGACGTCGAGCGCCGTATACGGGCGCGGGTGGCCGACGTGCAGGCCCTGCCCCGACGGATAGGGGAATTCGATCAGCGCGTAGTACTTCGGCTTATCGGAATCGTTCGAAGCGTGGAACACGCCGGATTCTTCCCATCTTTTTTGCCATTTGGGCTCAATTTCACTCGGATTGTACTTCATTGTCATCACCATTTATTAAACGCATCGCTGCGCAGATTTTTCAGTTGGGTTTAAATTCGATCTCGAGTTTCTCGCCGTCCGCCCATAGTCGGTCGAGATCGTAGAATTCGCGCGCGTCCGCCGTAAACAGGTGCACCACGACTTCCTCATAATCCAGAATGATCCAGGAATTCGAGCGGTACCCTTCCACACGGGCAGGCGCCCGGCCCTCAGCCTTGAGCTTCTCCTCCAGCTCATCGGCCAGCGCGTGCACGTGCGTGTTGCTCGTGCCGTTTGCGATGACGAAGTAGTCGCCGAGCGAGGAAATGTTCGTGATCCGAATCACATTGATGTTCTCCGCTTTCTTCGCATCGAGGATCTCCGCCGCGGCCTTTGCCAGCATCAAAGAATCCATATTCATACCGAAACAGCTCTCCTTTCCTTCACTTTCCGTGCCGGACGGCCCAGACCGCGTCGTTGTACGCGTCGATGGTCTCGGGGACGACCGGCTCCCGGTTCTGCACGAGCTCGCCCACCGTGAAGGCAATGCCCTCCACGATCGCGCGGTCGAGGCTCTTACAGGCCGTTTTGCGCATCTCCTCCACGCCGGGATAGTCGCGGTCCTTCGAGATGAAGTCCGCCACAAAGACGACCTTTTCGAGGACCGTCATGTTGTGCCGCCCCGTCGTGTGGTAGCGCACGGCGTCGACGATTTCCGCATCCTCGATGTGCAGAACGTTGCGGATATAGGCCGCCCCGCTGATCGCATGCCAGGATTTTTTCACGGAAAGCTCGACATCGCTCATAATTATACCAAAATCCGAAATGATTTTCAACTGTTTATCCGCGGGCGTATCCTTCAAAATGTCGTGCAGGATGCCGGCGGTCTCCGCTTTCTCCGGGTCGGCGCCAAACTTTTTCGCGAGCTTTACCGCCTCCTGCGCCACATTGAGCGAATGCTCGAAGCGCTTTTCGGTCAGCATCGGCTTTATGATCTGTATATACGCCTGCCTGTCCTTTTTCTTCATGCCCTGTAAAGCCCCCTTGCTTCAATGTAGTCCGCGACGCGCTGCGGCAGCAGGTCCTGCAGCGGGCCGCCGCTGCGCAGCCGCGCGCGGACCTCTGTGGACGACACCGGCAGATACGGGATATTCTGCAGGATAAACCCGAACGCCGGGTACATCCTGCGCACCGCTTCGCCGTGGCGGATCAGCCGCCGGAAGCTGCCGTAATCGCGCGGCGCAGCGCAGATCGTCGCGAGGCGGAAGATCTCCTCGGGCCTGTACCAGCGCTCGACCGTCAGGAACATATCCTCCCCCATCAGAAGGTAGAAATCGTCCGCCGGGTACTGCGCCCGCAGCTGCGCGAGCGTATCCGCCGTGTAGCTCTTGCCGCCGCGCCGCATCTCGATGTCCGAGACCTCTACGGGGCATTCGGTAATCTCCGCCGCCGCAAGCCGGCACATCGCAAGGCGCTCCGCATTGCCGGCGAGCGCCTGCGCCGCCTTATGCGGCGGCTGTCCCGTCGGAATCAGCAGCACGCGGTCGAGCGAAAGCCGCTCGATAAATGCACGCACGAGATGCACGTGCGCGAGATGGATCGGGTTGAACGTCCCGCCGTAGATTCCGGTCCGCACGCAGACCACCGCCTTTCTTTGCCGCAGAATTGCCGGCGTCTGCCGCCGGCCTGTGAAGCCCTGTACCGGGGCTTCGGAAAACCGCCGCGCCTTACGCGCGCTTTGCCTTCGGCAAAACGATCTTCGGCTCCTTCGGGTGGCGCTTGTACAGCGCGAATTTCGAGCCGATCACCTGCACGACCTCGCTCTCCGTCTGCTCGGCGAGCGCTTCGGCAGCCTCGCGCGGCGAGACGGGCGCGGTCTCGAGCACCTTGCCCTTGATCAGCTCCCGCTTGTAGATTGCGTCCGCCGCCTGCTTGACGACGTCGCCGTCGATGCCGCCCTTGCCGATCATCAGAATCGTGTCCTCGTTGACGGCGAGCGCGCGCAGGTAGGCCCTCTGTTTGCTTGTCAGCATAATTCCTTTTCTCCCTTATCCTTCAAATAGTTTTCGAGTTTTTCGACGAACAGCCGCAGCGAGCGGCCGCGGTGGCTCACGGCGTCCTTCTCTTCGGGCGACGCCTCGCCGAACGTCTTGCCCGCGCAGCCCTCTTCGGCGCACAGGAAGATCGGGTCGTAGCCGAAGCCGCCCGCGCCGCGGCATTCATGCGCGATGCTGCCGTAGCAGCGCCCTTCGGCCTCCAGCACGTCGCCGTTCGGGAACACGCAGCAGATCGCGCTCGTGAAGTGCGCCCCGCGCTTGTCGTCCGGCACGTTCTCGAGCTTTTGCAGCACGGTCTGCTTGCGCTGCCCCTCCGGCGCATAACGCGCGGAGTAAACGCTGTCTCTTATACACATCTCCGAGCCCACGAGACTGCAGCTAATCT
>USBH01000113.1 GCA_900552925.1 uncultured Oscillospiraceae bacterium | reverse complement strand
CGAGATTAGCTGCAGTCTCGTGGGCTCGGAGATGTGTATAAGAGACAGGAAAAGTACGGCACCACGGAAATCTATGAATGTCCGGTCTGCATCGTCGAGAGCGAGATCCACATGGTTCAGGCGCTCGAGGATGTCAAGAACGCCGGCTGCAACGCGCTCGTCGTTTACCTCGGCAACTTCGGCCCGGAAATCTCCGAGACGCTGCTCGCCAAGCATTTCGACGGCCCGGTCATGTTCGTCGCGGCGGCGGAGGAATCCGCAGAAGACCTGATGGACGGCAGAGGCGACGCGTACTGCGGCATGCTCAACGCGAGCTACAACCTGAAGCTGCGCGGCGTGAAGGCGTACATTCCGGAGTACCCGGTCGGCACGGCGGAAGAGTGCGCGGACATGATCCACGAGTTCGTTCCGATCGCGCGCACGATCGTCGGCCTCAAGAGCCTGAAGATCATCAGCTTCGGCCCGCGCCCGCTGAACTTCCTCGCCTGCAACGCGCCGATCAAGCCGCTTTACGACCTCGGCGTCGAGATCGAGGAGAACTCCGAGCTCGACCTGTTCGAAGCGTTCAACAAGCATGCGGACGACCCGCGCATCCCGAAGGTCGTCGCCGACATGGAGAAGGAGCTCGGCCAGGGCAACATGAAGCCCGAGATCCTGCCGAAGCTCGCGCAGTATGAGATCACGCTGCTCGACTGGGTCGAGGAGCACCGCGGCTACCGCGAGTACGTCGCGATCGCGGGCAAGTGCTGGCCGGCGTTCCAGACGCAGTTCGGCTTTGTTCCGTGCTACGTCAACAGCCGCCTGACCGGCATGGGCATCCCGGTTTCCTGCGAGGTCGACATCTACGGCGCGCTCTCCGAGTTCATCGGCACCTGCGTCAGCCTCGATGCGGTCACGCTGCTCGACATCAACAACACGGTGCCGGCGGACATGTTCAACGCGGAAATCAAGGACAAGACCCCGTACACGCACAAGGATACCTTCATGGGCTTCCACTGCGGCAACACCTGCTCGAAGAAGCTCGCGTTCTGCTCGATGAAGTACCAGAAGATCATGGCGCGCAACCTGCCTGAGGAAGTCACGCAGGGCACGCTCGAGGGCGACATCATGCCGGGCGACATCACGTTCTTCCGCCTGCAGAGCACGGCCGATACGCAGCTTCGCGCGTACGTCGCGGAGGGCGAGGTCCTGAACGTCCCGACGAAGTCCTTCGGCTCCATCGGCGTCTTCGCGATTCCGGAGATGGGCCGCTTCTACCGCCACGTGCTGATCGAGAAGAACTACCCGCACCACGGCGCGGTCGCGTTCGGCCACTTCGGCAAGGCGCTCTTCGAGGTCTTCAAGTATCTCGGCGTCACCGACATCGGCTACAACCAGCCGAAGTCCCTGCCGTACCCGACGGAGAATCCGTTCAACAAGTAAGCTGAAAATAACATTGCGGGCGTCCCCGAAAAGGAGACGCCCGCTTTTTTTATTCAGCCGTTTATTTGAGCTTTTTCTGTACCTGCGCGTTGGAAATATCGGCAAGCTGCAGCTCCACATAGCCGCACTTCGGGCAGACGGCGCAGATGAGCCGCATCCTCAGCCGAACACAAGCTGGCCGTCGATCTCGTACAGCACGGCGCACAGGTCGATCGCGCGGGTGCGGTAGTAGAGCATGATGTTCTCCGCGACCGTGACGGCGGCCATCGAGTCGTCCTCGCTGACCGCATTGCGGATCTCCTGCAGCGCGTCGCTCTGCTCGTTGACCCAGTGCGACTGCTCCTCCTTGACCTGCTCGACCGTCTCGTCGTCGCCGCGCTCCAGAATCTGCGTGTAGACCGAGTCGATCTGCTCCTGCCAGCTCTCGGAAGCCGTGTTGCTCGCCGCGACGATCGCCGCTACGGACGACGCAAGCTCCAGATCCGCGGCGTACTGCGCGTCGATCGGGTTCTCCTCAAAAGCCTTGCGGAATTCCTCGCTGCCGCTTTCGGGCGCGGGCAGAACGCTCGTGTGCGTGTCGGCGCTTTCGTCCCCCTCCGGCGCGGGCGTCGGCGTGCCCGACTCGCCTTCTCCCTCGGGCGCAGGCGTCGCTTCCGCATCGGCGCCTTCGGGCGCGGGCGTGACCTCGGGCGCCGCCGTGACCTCCGGCGCGGGCGTCGGCTCCGCCGAGGACGACGTCTGTGAACAGGCCGCCAGGCTGAAAATCACGGCGGCGCCGCATACCATGCAGATCCACTTTTTGATAACCGAATTTTTCATATGCAAATCCTTTCTCCAGACAGAATAAATTTCATTATGTAAACCGAACAGATTTAGGTTACCACATCGAAGCAAAATATGCAAGAGAATTGGCCCAAATCCTTGCAGAATTCAAAAAATATTTATATAATAAAATCAGGCGCGGCAGAGCCGCACGGAAAGGAAGCTGCATATGAAGCTGTATGAGAAAACACGCTCCAGCGATACAAAATTCGAGGGCCGCATCATCAAGGTCCTGCTCGACGAGGTCGAGCTTGAAAACGGAAAGACCGCAAAGCGCGAGGTCGTCTGCCACAACGGCGGCGTCTGCGTGGCGGCCCTGACCGAGAAGGACGAGATCCTGCTTGTGCGGCAGTTCCGCTACCCGTACAAGGAAGTGCTGCTCGAGCTGCCGGCCGGCAAGCTCGAAAAAGGGGAGGACCCCTTCGAGGCCGTGAAGCGCGAGCAGATGGAGGAGACCGGCACGGCCGGCGAGCATTACACGTTTCTCGGCAACCTGTACCCCTCCCCGGGCTACTGCGGCGAGATCATCCGCATCTGGGCCTGCCGCATTTCGGAAAAGGGCGAGATGCACCTCGACGAGGACGAATTTCTCGAGGTGGAGCGCATCCCGCTGAAGAAGGCCGTCGAAATGGTGCTGAACAACGAGATTCCCGATTCCAAAACGCAGGTCGGCATCCTGAAAACGGCCGCGCTCGTAAAAGCCGGCAAGCTGTAAGTCCGCGGCATGTTGCCGTAGAAAACATCCACGTAAATGCAGCGACGGCGTAAGGATAAAACGGTCAAAACGTGGTACGTATACAGTGGAAGAGTATTGGAAAGGAAAGCGTGGAGCACGATGAAAAAAACCTTTATTACGCATGTGCCGGATCAGTCCGGCGCTTTTCTGAAAGCCAGCCGGATTATCGCCGTCGCCGGCGGCAACATCACGCGCGTCAGTTATAACCGCGCCATCGACTTGCACACGCTTTTTATCGAAGTGTCCGCGTCGGAAGAACAGTTGAAACAAATCTCCGAAGCGCTCCGGGCCATCGGCTACATTTCCGACAACACAGCGCCCGGCCAGACGATTCTGATCGAGTTCAAGCTGCCGAACGTGCCGAGCGCCGTGCTGCCGGTGCTCGAGCTGATCGACAGCTACCATTTCAACATCCCGTACATCAGCGGGCAGGGCAGCGACGACGAGGACCAGACGTTCAAGATCGGCATCCACTTCAAGGAGCCGGACAAGATCAAGCGGTTCCTCGACGAGGCCGCGCGGCTGTGCTCGCTCCGCGTCCTGAACTACGACAAGACCCAGAAAATGCTCGACAACACGGTGTTTTACATCTCGTTCGCAAACCAGCTCACCGCGCTTTTAAACCTCGACAAAAGCGCGCAGAACGCGCTGATCGCCGATTCGAATCTGATCATGCAGCTGCTCGACGACCGCGATAAGGCGCCGTACCGCACGTTTTCCTACATCAGCCGGTTTGCGGAGATGCTCAAGCAGTTCAAGGGGGAAAATTTCTGCGCGAAAATCCACCGCCGCACGCTGCAGGACGGCTGGACGCTGCACATGATCGAGCCGCCGTGCGGCAGCAACACCTACATTCTGGAAAAGGGCAATGCGCTGCTCTTCATCGACTGCGGCTTCGCCTGCTACGCGCAGGAGATGCTCAAGATCCTGCACGACCTGTTCCCGGACTTTGAGCGCAGGGAAAAGGCGATCATCCCGACGCACCCGGATATCGACCACTGCGGTTTGCTCTACCTGTTCCCGGACGTGTATGTCAGCAACGACGGCCGGCTCAACTTCGCGCTGGAAAACAACAGCCTGCCGAATTTCCGCGAGCAGAACAAGCTGCCCGCGCCGTACAACCGGATCAGCAAGCTGCTCTCGAAGTACTGTCCGCCGAAAATGGACACTATCCGCGCGCTCGGCGAGCCGAAGGACAAACAGCCCATTTCGTTCATCGCCCCGCTGGATTTCCACGGCCTGCAGCTCGACATCTACGCCGGCAACGGCGGCCACTCGAAGGGCGAGGTCGCGATTGTGGACGAGAAGAACAGGATTGTCTACAGCGGCGACATCGTCGTCAATATCGCCGGATTTTCCAAGGAGCAGGCGGCGTTCAACAAGCTCGCACCGTACCTGCTGACGAGCGTGAACACGAACTCTGCGATGGCGACCGAGGAGCGCCTCGACCTGCAGGAAAAATTCAGCCCGCAGGTCTACACCTACTGCTGCGGCCACGGCGCGATGATGGAGCCCGCCCCGCAGACAGACAAAAAAGCCGAATAACGCAAACAAGCGGAGCCGCACGTTTCATTGTGCGGCTCCGCTTTTTATTTTACCCGGCTCTGATGGATGCAGTCGGTCAGCGCGCGGTGCCACGCGACGTCGTCCCACATGCCCGGGAACTGCGGCGCGGAGAAATGCAGACTTTTGAATCAGGATTCTTCGGTGGTGGTTTCGGGCGCTTCGTCCTCGGCGGACGCGTCCTCCGTCATGCCCTCTTCGGCGGTGCCGTCGTCTTCGACGGCGGAGATCTCCTCCTCGTCGTCGTGCGGCGCGCGGGCCATCGTGATGACGCGGCTGCCCTCGGCGAGCTTCATCACGCGGACGCCCTTGCTCGGGCGCGCGCAGACGCGCACGGACTGCGCCTCGATGCGGATGATGATGCCGTCGTCGGAAATCAGAATGATGTCGTCGTCGAGGTCGACCACCTTGATCGCCGCGACGTCGCCGTACTTGCCGACGTGGTAGTTCAGGATGCCCTGGCCGCCGCGGCGCTGCAGGCGGTAATCCTCGATCTCGGAAAGGCGGCCGTAGCCGGTTTCGGAAACCGTGAGCACAAGGCCGTTTTCGCGCAGGACGCTCATGCCGACGACCACGTCGTCGCCGATCAGGCGGATCGCGCGGACGCCGCGGGCCTGCCGGCCCATTTCGCGGACGTCGTCCTCATGAAAACGGATCGCCTTGCCGTGCTTCGTCGCGACGAGCAGGTCGTCCTGCCCGCTCGTGATGCGCACCCAGCTGAGCACGTCGTCCTCGGCGAGGTCGATCGCGATCAGGCCGTTCTTGCGGACGTTCGAGAACGCCGCGAGGCTGACGCGCTTGATGACCGCGTTCTTCGTGACCATGACGAGGTAGCGGTCCTCCTCGAACGATTCGACGCGGATCATCGAGGTGATTTTCTCCTCGGGCTGCAGCGGCAGCAGGTTGGCGATGTTGATGCCGCGGCTCGTTCTCGAGCCCTCCGGCACCTCGTAGCACTTGAGCCGGTAGACGCGCCCGCGGTCGGAGAAGAACAGAACGTAATCGTGGCTGTTCGCGGTAAACAGCTCGGTCACGACGTCCTCGTCGCGGCGGGTCATGCCGGAAATGCCGCGCCCGCCGCGGCGCTGCGTGTGGTACGTGTCGAGCGTCTGGCGCTTCGCGTAGCCGAAGTTCGTCAGCGTGATGACGCAGCTCTCGTTCGGGATCAGGTCTCCGATGTCCATTTCGCCGC
>USBH01000112.1 GCA_900552925.1 uncultured Oscillospiraceae bacterium | reverse complement strand
GATCTACACCGTCTAATTCGTCGGCAGCGTCAGATGTGTATAAGAGACAGTGTGGATTCCGTCGTGCGCAGCAGCGGCACGCCGTAGCGGACCGCCAGCGCGCGCATCTCCTCGCTCGGCTCGATGCCGCGGGCAAAAATGACGGCCGGCGGCTGCTGGGAAAAGTAGCTTTCGAGCGCGATGCTGCGCTTGTCGGTGCGCCAGCTCTGCACCATCGCCGTCTCCGCACGGCCGATGACCGCAATGCGCTTGGGGTCGAAATATTCGAGATAGCCGCTCAGCTCCATGCCCGGCCGCACGACGTCGCGCGACTGGATCAGGATATCGTCTGCGCTTTTCGGCAGATAGGTGGCCTCAAGCTGCAGCTCGTGAATGATCTTCGAAAGCGGCAGTGTGTAAATCTCCGGCATAACAGCAACCATCCTTTCAGGGGACGAAATTCATTTTGCATTTTCCAGCGCCCGGCCCTTTCATCGCGCCGCCCAATATACTGCGGCGGCCGCGCGCCGGCGCGGGCCTATTGCTATTATTATAACGGATCGCACGGTAAAAATCAACCGAATGTCCGCGCTTTCTGCGCGCCGCATACGCCGGGAAACCGGACGGCGCATAGGCCGGGGAGGCGGACGGCGCATACAGCCGCGCCGCGCGGAAAAAATTTTTCAAAACCGTCTTGACAACGTAACAATGTTGCGCTATAGTGTAGTTGTAACAAAACATTGTTACGCACATCGACACAAGCCGATTGAAAAAGGAGATTTGCGGGACCGCACCACACGGGAAAGGAGGCGTTGTGTTTTTGAAAAAGAAAAGCCAGCATTGCACGAAAGGAGGGAGCGCATGGAGCTGATTTCAAAAAAGGAGCTTCTGCAGCAGACCGGCATCTCGTACGGGCAGCTTTACCGCTGGAAGCGCGAAAAGCTGATCCCGGAGGAATGGTTCATCAAGCAGTCGTCCTACACCGGGCAGGAGACGTTCTTCCCACGCGAGCAGATCCTGCCGCGGATCGCCGCCATTCTCGAGAACAAGGACAAATACTCCCTGACGGAGCTCAGCCGCAGGCTCTCGCCGGATACGGCCCCCGCGCTCGTGGACGGCAAAGCGCTCGCGAACATCGGGGAGATCGCGCAGGACCTGATCCCCACGATCCTGTATTTTTACCCGAAGGCACAGTACGACCTGTTCGACCTCGCGCTGTTCGCCGCGCTCAGCCAGGCTGCGGAGCGGCTGCACATCGCGGGCGACATGCGCAGCACCGTCGCGCAGCGCGCCGTATCCGCCTCGACGCTGCGGCAGCTCGATTCCGTGCTGACGCTCTTCGCCGTCGGCGGCGACTACCACGCGGTGATCTCAAAGGTCGACTCGCCGCTCGTATTTGACAACACGATCCACACCGCCTGCACCGTCTCCATTTCGGAGGCGGCCACCGGCATCAAAATGAAATACCGGGACCTGTTCCCCACTCTGTAAAGAAAGAGGCGTAAACTATGACACCGAATATTCATATCGACGGCAGCGGCAGCTTTTCGGGCGGCGAATACAATCAGGTTTCCGTCGACGGGCTCGGCCGCTGCACGGAACCCTTCACCTGCCAAACCCTCACGGTCGACGGCTCCCTGAGCACCGCCGCCGTCACGGCGGATGCGCTCCAGATTGACGGGCGCCTCAAGACCGAAGGCGACCTCACCGCAAGGGAAACGGACATCGACGGGCTGGTGCTCGTCACCGGCAGCATGCGCACGGAAAGCCTCGACGTCGACGGCAGCCTGACGGTGGACGGCGACCTGTGCGCAGGCCCCACCCGCGTCGACGGCCACCTCAAGTGCCGCGGCGCGATGACGGCGGCGGATTTCGAATGCGACGGCATGGTGAGTTTGGAAAACGGCATTTCCGCCACCTCGATCGACGTGGACGGCATTTTGACCGTCACCGGCAACATCGAGGCCGAGCACATCGAATCGGACGGGAAGATCTCGTCGACCGCGCAGATCTCCGCCGATACGATCCGCCTGTGCGGCATGGTCAAGGCCGATGAAATCGTCGGCGACAGCATTGAGATCTGCATCGAGATCTGCCACAAGAGCCCCGTGGGCATCGCGGCGCGTTTTCTGAACTCCCTGTTCGACAGCAACCTGCGCGACGGCACGCGCAACGCCACCTTGATCGAGGCGACGACGATCCGGCTCGAGGACGTCTGCGCCGGCGTCGTCAGCGGCGAGCACGTGACCATCGGCCCGAACTGCCGGATCGACCGGCTCGACTGCACCGGCGATTTCACGATCGACCCGTCCAGCACGGTGCGCCTGCTCAACGGCGAGCCGTACATGCCCCCGGCGCCGTAAACACGCCGAAACGCATATAACCATACCCCCATCGGATACAAAGAGCCGCGGGCCTGCAAAAACGCAGCGCCTGCGGCTTCTTTCTCTTTTATTCCGTTTTCACCTGCGTGTAAAGCCCCGGCTTGCAGAGGATCTCATGCACGCGCGTGTCGAACAGGCTCGCCGTGTAGCCCGGCGTGAGGATGCACACCGTATCCGCGCCGCGGCCCGTGCCGGCGACGCAGACGACCGGCCTGCCGTATTCGATGCTGCCGCAGTCCAGCGCCATCAACCCGCTTTCGACGCAGACCTTCACGCCCTGCCCGAGCATGCGCAGCGTGTGCGCGACGAGCTCGACCGGGTACGTGCCGCCAAACTTGCGGCTGATGCCGCGCTCCGCGCCGCTGAGCGCGTGGGCCGCGGTGACGATCCGCACGCCGCGCGCCTTGAGCGACCGGCGCATCTCCGGCGACAGCGCGTTTTTCCCCGGCGCGGCAAAGCCGTCCACCTGGCCGACCATCACGACCGGGACCGAAGCGCCCGCCTCCGCCATCAGCGTCAGAAGCCGGTCGACGGTCTCGCCGGTATTCGACGCCGCGACGATGCCGTACCCCCGCGACACCGCCGCCTCGATCGCGATGTGCAGCGCCGCGTCCGTGTTTTCCCTGCCGGTCTTTTCAAAAACGACCATTTGCAAACGCCTCCTTGTTGAATCGGCCGCACCGCCGGCGCGAAGCTCTCCGCATGCCGGCAGCGTTCGGCTTTAAGTTAACATAATTTCCAGTGAATTTCATGCGCAGATACAATTTATTTCGTCGGATGCGGAATGCCGTACGCCGCGTAAACCGCTTCGGGCGCATCATTTTCCGCAAGCAGCCGCCCCATGGCGCGGAGCAAACGCGCCTCGGTCTCGCCTTCTTCGACCGGCTGCGTCTGCTTCGGGTCCGCCGCAAGGTCGTACAGCCTGTGCCCGCCGCGCGGCAGCTTGCCGTTCTGCGCCGGGACCGGGATCCGGAACGTCGGGCAGCCCTTCGTGAACGGGAACGGCGGCGCAAGCTCCGCCTGCCTGAGCTGTTCCACCGGCAGGCGGTTGTCCATCGCCGTCGGCATCATCGTGTACTGGTGCATCTGGACCGCGTCGTCCACACGGGCGCGCATATAGACGTACCGGCCGTCGGTGATGTTGATCGGCCCGTTGAAATAGCCGAACAGCGCGTAGTCGTGCGCCGCAGCGTTTTCCCGGATCACGGGCAGCAGCGAGCGGCCGCGCATATCCGGCGGGATCGGCCTGCCGAAAAACGCGAGCAGCGTCGGCGCCAGGTCGATCGTCTGCGTCAGCGCGCTGCGCCGTTCGCCGCAGACGCCGGAGACCGGGTCCCAGATGAACAGCGGCGTGTGGGCGATCTCATTGAAATCGGGCATGGCGTTCTTGCCCCACCAGTCGTGCTCGCCGAGCAAAAAGCCGTGGTCGGTGTTGACGATCAGCATCGTGTCGCGCCACATGTCGTGCGCATCCATCGCATCGAGCACGCGCCCGAGGTTCTCGTCGCAGTACCGCAGCAGCGCGAGATAATGCGCGCGCATGTCGGCGATTTCCTTTTCCGTTTCATGCACCGGCGCATACGGCGGCCAGTCCGCCGGGCCGATGCGGTCCGGGTCGAAGAATTCGCCCGGCGCGTCGAACGGCTCATGCGGGTCGAACGCCTCGATCTGCAGGAACCAGTTGTCCTGCGCCGCGTTGCGCCGGATAAACGCGAGCCCGGCATCAAAGGTCATGGTCTGCGGGTAGTCGGCCTTTGTGCGCTGCATCGTGCGGTTCGCGTCGTTCTGCGCGCCGTAGGCCATGCGGCCCGCGCGGTAGCTTTCCGGCAGATGCGCGCCGCAGAGCAGGTGCGGCGAAAGCGTTTCGACGGGCGCGCAGTCGCCGATCCAGCGGTCGCACTCCTGCCCGCGGAAAATCTCATACGTGGAGTAGCGGCCGTGGTACGTTGCGCCGCCGTCCTGTATGTAGTGGTAGTGGTCGGTGCACAGGTGCGTGTGCACGCCGCTTTCGCGCAGCAGCTCGGGCATCGAATCGTCGAACGGCTCGAGCGGGCACCACGGCGCGTGCAGAAAGTTCAGCCGGCCCGTGTGCAGCTCCCGGCGCGCCGGCATGCACGGCAGCGAGCCGACAAAGTTGCGGTCGAACGTGACGGTCCGCTCGGCAAGGCGCGCAAAATTCGGCAGCGCGGCGCAGTCGGCCCCGTAATTCGGCAGCAGGTCGAGGCGCAGGGAATCGAACATCACCATGACGGCGCGCATCAGACCGCCCCCTTTCTGCCTGATTTCCGCTTGTTTCCTCTCATTTTCTCTTCCTCCCTTGCCCCCCGCACGATGCGGGGCTTTGTTTTTATTATAGTATGGCGCACCCGTTTGCACAAGAGGAATCTGGGCGATGTGCGGAAAACAGCATGTTGCCGTCCATTTCTAATTCAAGATTTTGTAAACTCTTTCGATGGAAAATGTAGGAAATTTCGTTCATTTTTTCCTTGAAGATTCCTACAAAACCATGGGTGTGTTTTTGTTCATCTTTATGCGCTTTTTACCGCTCCCCACGCAGAAATCTGCTTTTCACTCAGTATAGCACGATTGCTCGAAAAAGTCTGCTTTATCGAGCATCCATGCAGTATAGTCGGAGGGCAAAATGGAGATCAACAAGCAAGCTGCATCGCGAGTGGATCGGACTATAGTCGAGAAAATGCGCAAAGTACAGTTCGTCCTCATCATTCTTTTTCTGTCGTTCTTTATTTTAACTTTTATCGGCGCCGGAAACCTCTTGGTTGTATCGGTTGTAGGCCTGCTGCTATGCCTGACCGGAATGCTGGAAACAACCACTGAAGTAGATTTATGGATTTTTATCCCGCTAACGCTCTATACCGTGCTCAGCCTGCTTTCCGGATATCGCACCTACGGCAGCACACTGGACGGTCTTTCCACCACGCAAGCGATTTTTCCGGTCATTTATCTGTTAACAGCCTGCCTCAATAACGCAAATCGAGTGCTGCTAAAGCTGCTGTGCACTGTGTGGATCGGTCTAATTGCCGCCGGAGGCATCGTGCAATTCACAATTGAAGCCTTTCTGGGCACTGCCGACCGACTCTCCGGTCTTCTTGGAAATCCAAACGCAACGGGGATCCTGCTGGTGCTCGGCTGGTTTGCACAGCAGAGCTGCCTGATCGACCTGCACGGCACGCAGCATTCCAGACTGCAAAGTGTACTGAATGCGCTTGGATTTCTCATGTTGGCGGCATTGGCGCTGACCCTGTCCATCGGCGCTTTCGGCTCGCTTGCCATCGGAATGATCGCAATGAGCATTTACGGAAAGGAAAAAGCTTCCACATTTTTCTGCCGCGCTGCAGAGGTGATTTTTGCCATCGGCAGCGGTATTCTCTTGTAT
>USBH01000111.1 GCA_900552925.1 uncultured Oscillospiraceae bacterium | reverse complement strand
ATCTACACCGTCTAATTCGTCGGCAGCGTCAGATGTGTATAAGAGACAGTACGTGTGGGACGCGATCTGCCTCGGCGCGGCGGAAGCCCTTTCGACCACGCCGGAGCTGCTGCCTGTGCTCAAAAAGGCCGGCGTCGTCGACGCGGGCGGCCAGGGCCTGTGCATGATCTTCGACGGCATGATGCGCGTTTTCAAATACGGCGAAATCGTGGAAACCGAGATGTCCGAGGAGGAGAAGGCGGCGGAGACCGCCGAGTTCTTCCGCAGCGTCGCGGCGGAGTTCGACAGCGAGATCAACTTCACCTACTGCACGGAGTTCATCATCGGCCGCGATCCGGAGATCACGACCGATCCGAACGAGCTGCGTCTGTTCCTCGAGACGATCGGCGACTGCGTCGTTGTCGTCGACGATGAGGAGATCATCAAGGTGCACGTGCACACCGAGCAGCCCGGCGACGCGCTCACCCGCGCGCTGCAGTTCGGCGCGCTGCTCACCGTGAAAATCGAAAACATGAAGGAGCAGCACAGAAAGGCTGCGGAGCAGAACGAGAAGAACCGCGCCGCCTTCGAGAGCAAGGCGGAAGCGCCGGAGAAGCCGGCGCTCGAGCCCGCAGAGCCGACCGAGGAAATCGGTTTCGTCGCCGTTGCGGCCGGCGAGGGCCTGCAGGGCCTGTTCGCCGACCTCGGCTGCGCGCAGGTCGTCAGCGGCGGCCAGACGATGAACCCGAGCACCGAGGACATCGTCGAGGCGGTGCGCGCCACCCCGGCCAAGCACGTCTTCGTGCTCCCGAACAACAAGAACATCATCATGGCGGCCGAGCAGGCGGTCCCGCTCGTCACCGACCGCGAGATCACCGTCATTCCGACGCGGACGATCCCGCAGGGCCTCTCCTCGATGCTCGCGTTTGACCCCGACGCTTCCGCCGCTGAAAACGCCGACGCGATGATGATGGCGGCCGAGGGCGTCAGCACCGGCACCGTCACCTTTGCGGCGCGCGATTCCGAATTCGGCGGCTTCAAGATCAAGGAAGGCGACACGATGGGCCTGACGAACGGCAAGCTCGAATTTGTCGGCGACACGCCGGTGCGCGCCGCGTACAAGGTTGCGCGCGCCCTGATGAGCAAGCACACGTCGTTCATCACGCTGATCTACGGCGAGGGCGTCTCCGAAGAGGACGCGAACGAGGCGATGCGCCTGATCCGCAACAAGGCGGGCGACGACGTGGAGATCAGCCTTGTCAACGGCGGCCAGCCGGTTTATTACTTCATCCTTTCCGTCGAATAAGGCCGGCCGAAGCACCGGTTGGCGGCAGTACAGCAAACGTATTCTGGGCGGGGCCTCGGCCCTGCCCTTTTATCTTTCCCCGAAAGGCGGCGGCAGGTATGCCCTCTCTGTTTGAAAAGGATATTTCCACGCTGAAGGGCGTCGGCCCGAAGCGCGCGGCACTCTTCAAGAAGCTCGGCGCGCCGACGGTCGGCGACCTGCTGCGCCTGTACCCGCGCGCCTACGAGGACTGGCGCGACACGGTGCCGATCCGCAGCACGCGGCTCAACGAGGTCAACATCGTCAAGGGCACCGTGCTGCAAAGGCCCGTCGAGCAGCGCATCCGCGGCGGCATGACGCTGTACAAGACGACGGTCACCGACGGCGTCGACGACATGCAGCTCACCTTCTTCAACAACCGCTACGTGATGAACCTGCTCGAGGCGGGGAGCGTTTACGCCTTCCGCGGCAAGGTGACGGGCACGTTCACGCGCCGCGAGATGGCCTCGCCCGAATTCGTGCCCGAAAGCCGGATGCAGGATATGGTGCCCGTCTACCCGCAGACCGAGGGCCTCACCTCGCGCATCATCGCCGGCGCGATGCGCGAGGCGCTGCGGCTGCTGCCGGAAACCGTCAACGACCCGCTGCCCGACGCGCTCCGGCTCGAATATGCGCTCTGCCGGCTCGAGTACGCGCTGAAGACGATCCACTTCCCGAACTCCCCGGAGGCGCTCTCCACGGCGCGGCGCAGGCTCGTCTTCGAGGAGCTGCTCGTGCTGCAGCTCGGCATGATGGAGATCCGCCGGGCGGGCGCGCGGGAAAACCCGTACCCGATCCGCGACGACCACACCGCGGCGTTCTGCGCGCTGCTCCCCTTTGCGCTGACCGGCGCGCAGCAGCGCGCCATCCGCGACGCGATGCGCGACATGCAGGGCGCGCACCCGATGAACCGGCTGATTCAGGGCGACGTCGGCAGCGGCAAGACGGCCGTCGCCGCCGCGCTGTGCTACAATGTGATCCAAAACGGCCTGCAGGCCGCGCTGATGGCGCCGACCGAGATTTTGGCGACCCAGCATTTTGAATCGCTCTCCGCGCTGCTCGCGCCCTGCGGCATCCGCCTCGCGCTCATCACCGGAAGCATGCGCCAGAAGGCGCGGCGCGAAGCGCTCGAGGGGCTGAAAAGCGGCGGGATCCAGCTTGCCGTCGGCACGCATGCGCTGCTGAGCGAGGGCGTGGAATTCAACCGGCTCGCGCTCGTCATCACCGACGAGCAGCACCGCTTCGGCGTGGGCCAGCGCACGGCGCTCGCCAAGAAGGGCGGCTTCCCGCACACGCTCGTCATGAGCGCAACGCCGATCCCGCGCACGCTCGCACTGATGATCTACGGCGACCTCGACGTCTCCGTGCTCGACGAGCTTCCGCCCGGCCGCCAGCCGATCGAAACGTATCTGATCGACCCGGCCAAGCGCCGCCGCGCGTTCGGCTATATCCAAAAGCACATCGACGCGGGGCGGCAGGCGTATATCGTCTGCCCGCTCATCGAGGAAAACGACAGCGACGCCGCAAGCGTCGCCGCCTACGCGGAGATCGTCCGCGGCTATTTCGGCGACCTGCCCATCGGCATTCTGCACGGCCGGATGAAGCCGAAGGAAAAGGACGCCGTGATGGCCGATTTCTCCGCAGGCCGCACGAAGCTGCTGCTCTCGACGACGGTCGTCGAGGTCGGCGTCGATGTGCCGAACGCGGTGATCATGATGATCGAAAACGCCGAGCGCTACGGCCTCTCGCAGCTTCACCAGCTCCGCGGGCGTGTCGGACGCGGGCAGCACAAATCCACCTGCATCCTCGTCACCGACGCGCAGAACCCCGAAACAATCGAGCGGCTGCGGATGTTCTGCCGGACGACGGACGGCTTCAAGGTCGCGGACGAGGACCTGCGGCTGCGCGGCCCCGGCGATTTCTTCGGCGAGCGCCAGCACGGCCTGCCGAAGCTGAAGATCGCCGACATGCTGAACGACATGCAGGTGCTCGGCGAAGCGCAGGCCTGCGCGCGCGGTCTGCTGGAGCGCGACCCGGCGCTGCGCGACCCCGCCCTGCGCGGCCTAAAGGCCGAGATGCGCCGCCTGTTCGCTGCAAGCGGCGGCACCGTGACGCTGTAGCCGTGAAACCGCACCGCGTCTCCCGCGCATGGTTTGCGGCCCACCGCCGGCCGCGCCGCCCCCAAACCGCACAAAAGCCCGCCGCAGACCGGTTGAACCGGCATGCGGCGGGCTTTTTTATGCGTTCACTTGTCCTTTTTGAAATACTCGACGCCCATGACTGCAAGCCCAAGCACGAGGAACAATCATTTCATAATCAAATCGCGGTCCTCAGGCAGACGGACAGGTAGCGCGGCGGGCGCCGTCAGATACCAGTATGCCGCCGAGGTGTAGTCGTCGTAGCGCGGGCCCGTCCAGCCGAGGTTGTCGATCGTCATGCGGAAGTCCGTTTCAAACCACACGGGGTCTTTGACATGCCAGCGGTAGAGCATGAAGCGCTTCTGCTGGTTGTACATCGCATCAGTATCGCCGAGAATCGCATATAGCCCGGCGTACAGGCCGCTGAAGGTCTGGTAGCGGTTCAGAATAATGTCGTTGCCGAACGCATAGGAGCCGCAGAAATAATCCTCGGTACCCGTGTAGTTCATCGTCGGGTACCGGTCGCCGTCGATGTACATCTTCGCCTCTCCTTCGACCCAGCAGGTGTTATGGCCGTTCATGCCGGCCGAAAGGCTCATGCCCACAAAGCAGCCTTTGCCGCGTATGCCGTCGATAACCGTATACGACCGCCCCTTCTGCACCGGATGTTCCTGCCGGTAGGCGGCGTGAAAGTAGCCGCTGTCGGCCGGAATCTCCCCATGCCAGCCGGAAATCATGTAGTAAAGCGTCTGCGGCTCGCCGCCGCGGTTTTCCATCGTGATGCGGCAGTGCTTCCGAAACGGCATTTCCCAATAACAGTTGTAGCCGCGGCCGGGCGCAACCAACACCATCGCGGAATTCAGCACCGGATAGCGGCCGTCACGGTCGGCGAAGTTTTCGTCGTATGCGCAGCCAAAGAACGCCGAGACCGGCGCCTCGACCGACGGCGCTCCAAGGTCGTCCCAATAAATGCGCAGCACAAAGGAATGGCCGATGTAGCCGGTAAACCAGATGTGCGTAATCATGCCCGGGCCGTCCGTGTCGCAGAGCACGGCGGTTTCACCCGGCTGAATCTGGATGCACGGGCGCAGCTTTTCGCAGTCTCTGCCACGCGTACCGCCGCTTTTTTCCCCCGTTGGGTTCTCGGCCGAAAAGCCAAAAGTCCGTCTGTCCTGCATTCTGTAAAGTTCCATCTCGTTTCCTCCCTTATTCTGCGGTTTTATATCACCGATTTTTGCAGCGCTTCCAAGATACGCGGCAGGGCGGCGCGGCCCTCGCGCAGTCCCTCGTCGTGCAGCGCGAGCAGCGTCGGGACGTCGGCGCTCGTGCGACCGACGCGCAGCGGCTCGAGCGGGCGGATGATCGCCGCTCTGCCCTCCTTTTCCAGCTGCTCACAGAGCGCGAGCTGGCGGTTGTAGATCTCATGGCGGCAGAGCATCGCCTCCGCGACCGCGGGATACTTGCGGAACACGGCCTTCAAAAAGCCCGCGTGCCCGAACGGCTCCTTTCTGTAGCCGGCGTTGCGCGTCAGGACGACGACGTGGAAGCGGTTGCCGTCGGCGATCGATTTCTCGATCGGGATCGGGTCGCTCGTGCCGCCGTCGAGCAGGTCGTACCCCTTGAAGTGCTGCACCTTCGTCAGGATCGGCACCGAGCAGGAGGCGACCGTCGCCGAAAACGGCGGCGTGATTTCGTCCTTTTCAAACCAGACGGTCTTCCCGTCGGCGCAGTTCATCGCACCGGTCAGAAAGCGCGTTTCCTGCGCGTTGTAGGCATCCCAGTCAAACCGGATGTGCTGCTCGGGAATCGTCTGGAAAATGTAGTCGAAGCCGAACATCGAGCCCTTGCGCAGCAGATTGCGCCGGCTCACGTATTCGGGGTTGCCCACGTAATGCTCGATGATCTGGCGCGAGCGCATCGTCTGGCCCGATATATACGAAAGCGCGTTCGCGGCGCCGGCCGAAACGCCGATGATATACGGAAAGAGCATGTCCTTTTCGAGGAAGGCCTCCATCACGCCTGCGCTGTAGTAGCCCCGCAGGCCGCCGCCCTCGAGGATGAGCGCCGTGCCCGCCGGGAGGACATTCTGCAGTTTTCTGCCGGGGATCGGCGTCTGTGTAAACGGCATTTAAAATGCCTCCTTTTTTGTTTTCCTAAAGCATACCGCACATCCCCGGCAAAGTCAAGCGGTACGCGCCGCGCCTTCCGTTCAGCATACGCGCCGCGCCTTCCGTTCAGCGTCCGGCTGTCTCCAGCGCCTCGCAGACGGCCTCCAGCGCTTCGGGATCCCAGTCCTCGCCGAGCGCAAACACGGCCCTGTACCTGTCTCTTATACACATCTCCGAGCCCACGAGACTGCAGCTAATCT
>USBH01000110.1 GCA_900552925.1 uncultured Oscillospiraceae bacterium | reverse complement strand
GCGTCAGATGTGTATAAGAGACAGTTGCGCTGTACTTCACGACGATGCCGCCGTTCAGGTAGCAGCGGTTCGTCTCGTCGCACTTCGCGGCGTAGTTCGGGTGCACGGCGTGGGCGTTGTCGGCCGAGAGCATGAAGCTTTCGGGCAGCTTCTCGAGCCATTCGGCCTCGCCGATGCCGAGCGCCGCGCGGATGCGGCAGGCCGTGTCGGTCAGGAACGTGGAGTCCGCGCCCTGCTTCGTGCGGGAGCCGACCTCCTCGTTGTCGAACACGGCGCAGACGTTCAGCTTCTCCGCGTTCTCCGCCGCAAGGAACGACGTCACGGCCGAAAACGCGCACTGCAGGTCGTCGAGCCGCGGCGCCACGATGAACTCGCCCTGCGCCCCCGCGACCGTGCCCTTCTGGCGCGGGTAGAGGAACAGGTCGCCCGCGAGCAGGTCCTCCGGCGCGACGCCCGCCGCCGCGGCGACAAGCGCCGTGTAGTCGGCCTTTTCGTCGCCGAACAGCGGCAGCAGGTCGACCTGCGGGTTCAGCTTCTGGTCGGCCATGCCGCGCGTCATGTGGATCGCGAGGCTCGGGATCACGAGCAGGTCGCGGTCGATGTTGACGAGCACGGTCCCGACGCCCGCATCGGTGCGCACGACGGCGCGGCCCGCGAGCGAGAGCGGGCGGTCGAACCACGAGGAGAGGATCATGCCGCCGTAGCCCTCGGTGTTGAGCTTTTTGTAGTGCCCCTCGACCGTGATCTCCGCGCCGGTCTTGACGCGGAAGGTCGGCGAATCGCTGTGCGCGGCGACGATCTGCATGCCGTTAAAGCGCTGCGGCACCGAGAACGCGAGCAGCGAGGAGCCGTTGCGCAGGACAAAGTAGCGCTTTCCGGCCTCGAGCCGCCACGGCTGGTTTTCAAAAAGGCGCGTGCAGCCGGCGTCCTCCAGCATGGCGGCGAGGTTTTCGACGGCGTGGAAGCACGACGGGCTTTTGTCGATGAATTCAAGCAGTTTCCGGTTTGTTTCGTTTGCAGTCTGCATTCTGATCTTCCTTTTTTAAAATAAGCAAAAATAGGCGCGAAGGGCGCGGGCGGCGGTCACGCTTTTTTACATGGCGCCGCAAAAGCAAAGGAACGCCTTTTTAAGGCGTACCTGAGCATACGTCTGCGCTTTATCCGAACATCCACGGGATGATTTTTTCCACATATGCGCTCCAGAATTTCATGTCGTGCATGCCGGGGCCCTCTTCATAGATATGCGGCACACCCTGCGCTTTTAAAAACGCGGAAAACGCGCGGTTGTTCTCGAGCAGGAAGTCCTCCGTGCCGCAGCACATGTAGATTTCCGGCAGCTTCTTGCCGGCGGCGCGCAGCTTCTTCACGAGCGTTTCCGGATTGTTGTCGCTTTCCTCGACATGCTCGAGGTCGCCGAAGCATTCGCGGTAATACGCATAGTTTGCCACGGGGTTGCTCTCGCCCGGCTTCATGGACGCGATCTCGTGGACAATGAGCGCAGAGGAAAGCGCGGCCGCCTTGCCGAACGTCTCCGGATAAGCGAGCGCCGTGTGCAGCGCGCCGAAGCCGCCCATCGACATGCCCATGATGTACGTGTCGGCCGGGCTCCGGGCAAGGCCGAACGTCCGGCGCACGTAGTCGACCAGCTCCTCGCCGACAAAGGTCTGGAACTGGTGCCCTGTCGAAATGCCGTCCAGATAAAAGCTGTTCTCGACGCTCGGCATCACGATGGCAAAACCGTACCGCGCGGCAAGCTCCTCCGGCACCCAGTTGCCGGCGCAGCCCGTGTAGCCGTGCAGAAGGAACAGCGTCTTCAGCTGCTTCGCCGGCTGGATTGCTTCTCCGAC
Organism: uncultured Oscillospiraceae bacterium; assembly: GCA_900552925.1. Lineage (GTDB taxonomy): Bacteria > Bacillota > Clostridia > Oscillospirales > Acutalibacteraceae > Hominenteromicrobium > Hominenteromicrobium gallistercoris. Next base: position 4,005 of record USBH01000110.1, on the reverse strand, counting down.
AGGCGCTTCCACGTGCATGTCGTTCGGAATCAGCATTTCAAAGGACGCCTGCCGCCGCAGCGCGTTCACGTACAGTTGAATTCTGAAATAGGCCATATCGTTTTCCTCCCTGAATTTGCATTTTCATTTATTTTAACACAAAACAAAAGCGATGTGTAGCCCCAAATTCGGCAAAACACATCGCTGTTGCATTCATCTGCATTCATTTTTGATCGGGAACCGCGTCGAACTGCGTGAAATCCGGCACGTACCGCGCTTCGGCGGCGCTGCGCTCCTGGCAGAAGCCGTCGAGGTCGAGCGCCATCATGTGGTCGAGCACCTTGCGGTACTCGCGCGCGGTGACGCGGCGGTTGACGTCCGCATACCGCGCGTCCGCCGGGACGCGGCCCATCGGCACGTACTGCGCCATCAGGCTGACCGGCACGCCGGGGAACTCCGCCGCGAGCAGGTCGAGCACGGCAAGCGAATTGCGCGTGTGCGCCGGCAGAATCAGGTGCCGCACGATGACGCCCCTCTGCAGCAGGCCGTCATCGCCGTATACGTTTTCGCCGGTCTGGCGCACCATCTCGCGCAGCGCGGCGAGGGCCGTCGCGCGGTAATCCGGCGCGTTCGAAAGGCGCACGGCCAGCGCGTCGTCCGCGTATTTGAAGTCGGGCAGGTAGACGTCCACAAGCCCCTCGAGGCTGCGGAGCGTCTCGACCGATTCATAGCCGCCGCAGTTGTAGACGACCGGCACCTTCGGCTTGTACTGCCGCAGCGCCGCGGCGATCTGCCCGGCAAAATGCGTCGGCGTGACGAGGTTGATGTTGTGCGCGCCCTCGCTTTCGAGCGACTGCATGAGGGCGATGAAGCCCGCCGCGTCGAAATCGCGCCCGTGCGCATTCTCCGCGGAAATAGCGCTGTTCTGGCAGAATACACAGCGCAGGGAGCAGCCCGTAAAGAAAACGGCGCCGCTGCCGCGCGTGCCGCTGATCGGCGGCTCCTCCCAGAAGTGGAGCGCCGCGCGGGCGATGCGCATCTTCTCCCCGCTGCCGCAGTAGCCGCGCTGCGCAGCGCGGTCCACACCGCAGCGCCGCGGGCAGAGCGTGCAGCCCGTCATTCGGCGTCTCCCCGCAGCATCAGGAACGCGGCGTTCGAGCCGCGCTTGCCGCGCGTGACGCGGTGGGAAAAGACGAGGTCGCTGTTCTCCATCGAGCACACGCCGCCGACCGTGATGTTCTCCGGGCGCACGCCGCAGGCGAGCATGAACCGCCGGTTGCATTCCCACAGGTCGACGTGGAACTTGCCGTTCCCGTCGTCGGTGACGAACGCGTCGCTCTCGGGCAGCGCGAGGAACTCCGCCGCGCAGGGCTCGTCGACCTCAAAGCTGCGCTTCGAGATGGACGGGCCGATCGCCGCGAGCAGGTCGGCGGGATCGGTGCCGAACTCCGCCTGCATCTTCTCGACCGTCGCCTTCGCCATGCCGCCCACCGTACCGCGCCAGCCGGCGTGCGAAAGGCCGATCGCGCGGTGCTTCGGGTCGTAGAAATAGAGCGGCACGCAGTCCGCGCAGTAGACGAGCAGCGGCAGGTCGGCCGTGTCCGTCACGAGGCCGTCGACGCTCTCCATGTCCTTCGGCTTCCAGATGCCGACGCCGGCGTTTTCCATCGTGACGCGGCGCACGACCGTGTGGTGGTCCTGCGCGCCGGCCGTGATGCGCTCCGCCGGGATCTGGAGCACCGCCGCAATGCGCCGGAAATTCTCCGCGACGTTCTCGTCGCTGTCGCCGCGGCCGAAGCCGAGGTTCATCGCGGCGAACTCGTTGCGGCTCACGCCGCCGATGCGCGTCGAAAACGCATGGGCGACGGGCAGGCTTTCCCACGCGTTGAACACGAGGAGTCCGACGCCCGCTTCGATTTTCAGCTGCATGTTTTCGATCTGCATCGGCTCCGCCTTTCTCGGCTTTTCGATCTTCGGCAGGGGGATCATCTTCTTCGTGACCGTGATCCCCTCGTACTTCTGCTTCACGCGCACCTGGCCGCAGAACTCCCAGCCGCAGCGCGCGCACCGGAACGTCGCGCGCAGGCTCTTGTTCTTCACGCTCCACTTGCCGCGGCGCTTCGCCTCGCCGCCGCACTTTTCACAGGTGAAGCGCAGGTGCTGCCGCTCGATGAGCGGGCTTTCCGGGTCGCAGATGTAATTCGTCTTGAACGTGATCCGGCGGTAAAACTCCGAGTCCGTGCAGTCCTGCACATGCGGGCGGAAGCTCTCGCGCGTGTAGAGCTTTTTCAGCACCAGCGCGGAAAGCACGCTGTCGTCGAGCGCGCGGTGGTGGTCGAGCTGGCCGTCGTCGACGCCCGCCAGCTCCGCCGCCCTGGAAAGGCCGAGCTGCTCCTTGCCGTCCAGGCCGAGCATCTGCTCGCAGTACACCTGCATGTCGGCGTAGCGCGAGAGGAACGGCACGATCTCCGAGCCGCCGAAATAGCGGCAGTTTTCGATCAGCGCCAGAATGTCCGACGTGCCCCACGTCGCGATCACGCAGTCGCCCGCCCACTTGCGGAACCGGCTGACAACCTGCATAAAGGGCATCGCGTCGGTGAGATTTTCATCCGTGATGCTCGTCAGGTCCGAGATGACCGTGCTGATCTTCTTCGTGACCTGCGGCCGAACAAAGCACGAGAACCGGTCTGCGATATTCAGCTTTTTATCGAGCTTGACGGCGCCGAACTCGATGATCTCATTGATAAATCCGTGGAGCTTGCGGCTGTACGCGCCGTTCCACTCCAAATCCAAAACAACTATATTCATCTGGTCTGTGCTTTCCTGAAAGATTTTTGAGTTGATATTTCGATCCGTTTGCGCGGACGCTCGCCGCGGGCCGCGCCCGCACGGGAGCTTTCCGAAGAACGCGACCTGCGCGCCAATTTCCCCCGAAAACGAGCTTGTGCACACAAGCGACCCCGCGGACATCCGCCGCGGGCCGCGCCCGCACGGGAGCTTTCCGAAGAACGCGTCCCGCGCGCCGATTTCCTCCGAAAACGAGCTTGTGCACACAAGCGACCCCGCGGACACTCGCCGCGGGCCGCGCCCGCTTATTTCTTTTTGGCAGCCTGCTTCATGCGCAGCTCCTTCGAGAGGACGACCTTGCGCATGCGGATGCTTTTCGGCGTGACCTCTACGAGCTCGTCGTCCGCGATGAACTCGAGCGACTGCTCGAGCGAAAGCACCGTGTGCGGCGTCAGCTTCAGCGCCTCGTCGGAGCCGGAAGCGCGGGTGTTCGTCGCATGCTTCTTCTTGCAGACGTTGATGACGATGTCGTCGCCCTTCGGGTTGCTGCCGACGATCATGCCCTCGTAGACCGGAACGCCCGGCCCGATGAAGAGGCGGCCGCGGTCCTGCGCGTAGAACAGGCCGTACGCCGTGGATTCGCCGGTCTCATGCGCGACGATGGAACCGGTGCTGCGCTGCTGGATGTCGCCCTTGTACGGCTCGTAGCCTTCAAACACGTGGTTCATGATGCCGTTGCCGTTCGTATCCGTCAAGAACTCCGAGCGGTAGCCCATGATGCCGCGCGCCGGGATCTTGAACTCGAGGTGCGTCGTGCCGCTGTCGCGCGCGCCCATGTTGACGAGCTCCGCCTTGCGCGTGCCGAGCTTCTCCATGACCGCGCCGACGTAGCTGTCCGGCACCTCGATCATCAGAAGCTCGATCGGCTCGTATTTCTTGCCGTCGATCTCCTTGTAGATGACGTTCGGGCGGGAAACCTGGAATTCGTAATTCTGGCGGCGCATCTGCTCGATGAGGATCGAGAGGTGCAGCTCGCCGCGGCCGGAAACCTTGAAGGTGTCGGCCGAGTCCGTCTCCTCGACGCGCATCGCGACGTTCGTCTCGACCTCCTTGAACAGGCGGTCGCGGATGTTGCGCGAGGTGACGTACTTGCCCTCGCGGCCCGCAAACGGGGAGTTGTTGACCATGAACAGCATCGAGACTGTCTCTTATACACATCTGACGCTGCCGACGAATTAG
>USBH01000109.1 GCA_900552925.1 uncultured Oscillospiraceae bacterium | reverse complement strand
CGCCCGCACCCACCGAAGCGCCGGAATCGGGCGCGACGGAAGGGCCGGCCACGCCTACGCCCGCGCAGCAGGCGACGGAGCGTCCCGCGCAGCCGACGCCGCAGACGGTGACCCCGGAGAATGTGCAGTTTGAGCTGCCGGGCTGGGTGCTGCCGGCGCTCGCGGCGGTGCTCTGCGCGGCGGCGGGCGTCCTGATTGCAGCGGCCTTGTGCCGCAGGCGGCAGGGCCGCCGGTGTGCGGACGCCCGCGAGATGCTCGCGCAGTCGCTGAAGCGGCTGCAGCGGGCGGGGCTGCTCCGCGGCATGGACGGCACCGAGCGCGACCTTGCCGCGCGCCTGTGCGAAGCGGTGCCGCAGCTGCGGCCTGAGCAGATCGAAAAGCTGCAGGCGGATGCGCTCCGCTCGGCCTTCGGCGGCACCGGGGCGCTGCCCGCGGACCCGGAAATCTACGTCCAGTGCAGGAAAGCGGCCGCCTCCCGTCGCAGAAAAAGGCGGTAATGAGCAGATTCCTGCAAAAATATCTAAATGGGGATCGGTCCTGTTGCACGATTTTTACAATCTGGGACTTGAAATGACGGCTGATTCTGTAGTATAATGGCTGTTAATGACGGCTCTGGCGCTGCTTCCTGCAAGATTTGTGCCGGCCGCCGAAGAATCTAACAGCAAAGGAATGACAAAACCACCATGAAAATCAGCTTTTCTACCCTGGCGTGCCCGGACTATACATGGACGGACATTTACTCGATGGCCAAGGACCTGCAGTTCAACGGCATCGAGGTGCGCGGACTAGGCGACGACATCTTTGCCGTGAAGGCAAGACCGTTTACAGACAGCCAGCTGCCGCTAACGGTGAAAAAGCTAAAGGAACTTGGTCTTGAAATTCCCTGCCTGGCTTCCGGCTGCGGCCTGAAGCTGAAAGAAAACCACAACCAGAACATCGTGGAGATCACGCAGTACATCGTGCTGGCGCAGAAGCTCGGCACGCCGTACGTCCGCGTGCTCGCCGACCTGCACCCCGAGGCGGAGGGCGAGGTCGACGACAACTACGTCGCCGACGTGCTCCACGTGCTCGGCGTCATCGCCGAGGGCTTCGGCGTCACGCTGCTCGTCGAGACGAACGGCGTCTACGCCGACACGAAGCGGCTCAGAAAGCTGCTCGATACCGTCAACTGCAAGGGCGTCGCAGCCCTTTGGGATATGCACCACCCGTACCGCTATATGGGTGAATCGCCGGCGGAGACCGTTCAGAACCTCGGCGGCTACATCCGCCACGTCCACGTAAAGGACAGCAAGATCGTCAACGGCGCGCTCGAGTACCGCATGATGGGCGACGGCGACCTGCCGCTGCACCAGATGTTCGACGCGCTGCTCGGCATCGGCTATGAGGGCTACATCTCCCTCGAGTGGGTCAAGCGCTGGTCGCAGGAGCTTTCGGACGCCGGCGTCGTCTTCCCGCGCTTTGCCGACTACATGCGCGACTACCTCGACGAGCGCCTCGCCGAAGCGCCGCTGCAGAAGAACCGCACCGGCACCGGCGAATACGTCTGGCCGAAGGAGACGCTGATCGACCTGACCTTCCCGGACGTGCTCGACAAGATGGTCGAGAAATTCCCGGACCAGCCGTGCTTCCGCTACACGGAGCTCGACTATGCGCGCACCTATAAGGAGTTCCGCGACGACGTCGATACCTTCGCCCGCTCGCTGATCGCGATGGGCGTCAAGAAGGGCGACCACGTGGCCATCTGGGCCACGAACGTGCCGCAGTGGTACATCACGTTCTGGGCGACGACGAAGATCGGCGCGGTGCTCGTCACCGTCAATACGGCCTATAAGATTCACGAGGCGGAGTACCTGCTCCGCCAGTCCGATACCCATACACTCGTCATGATCGACGGCTACAAGGACAGCGACTACATCGGCATCATCAAAGAGCTCTGCCCCGAGCTCGAGACCTGCGCGCCGGGACAGCTCAAGTCGAAGCGCCTGCCGGTGCTGCGCAACATCATCACGACCGAAAGCGTCCAGAAGGGCTGCTATTCCTGGGAGCAGGCGCTCGCGCTCGCCGACAGCGTGCCGATGAGCGAGGTGGAGGCCCGCCGCTCCCGCGTGAAGAAGGACGACGTCTGCAACATGCAGTACACCTCCGGCACGACGGGCTTCCCGAAGGGCGTCATGCTCACGCATTACAACGTCGTCAACAACGGCAAGGCCATCGGCGACTGCATGGATCTTTCCACGGCGGACCGCATGATGATCCAGGTGCCGATGTTCCACTGCTTCGGCATGGTGCTTGCGATGACGGCCTCGATGACCCACGGCGCAACGATGTCGCCAATCACGGCGTTCTCGCCGCGCAAGGGCCTCGCCTGCATCAACAAGGAGAAGATCACCGCGTTCCACGGCGTGCCGACGATGTTTATCGCGATGCTCGAGCACCCCGATTTTGACAAGACCGATTTCTCGCACATGCGCACCGGCATCATGGCCGGCTCGCCCTGCCCGATCAAGGTCATGCAGGACGTCATCGACAAGATGCACATGAGCGAGATCTGCATCACCTACGGCCAGACCGAGGCCTCCCCGGGCTGCACGATGAGCAAGACGACCGACTCCATCGAGACGCGCGTCGCAACGGTCGGCGCCGCGATGTTCGGCGTCGAGTGCAAGATCGTCGACCCGGAGACGAACGAGGACCTGCCCGACAATGTGGACGGCGAATTCGTCGCCCGCGGCTACAACATCATGAAGGGCTATTACAAGATGCCCGAGGCCACGGCGGCGGCCATCGACAGCGAGGGCTGGCTCCACACGGGCGACCTTGCGCGCCGCCTGCCGGACGGCAACTACCAGATCACCGGCCGCATCAAGGATATGATCATCCGCGGCGGCGAGAATATCTACCCGAAGGAGATCGAGGACTTCCTCTACACGAACCCGAAGGTCAAGGACGTGCAGGTCATCGGCGTGCCGGACGAGCAGTACGGCGAGGAGATCATGGCGTGCGTCGTCCTCAAGGAGGGCGAGACCTCGAGCGAGGAAGAGCTCAAGGACTTCGTCCGCACGCACATGGCGAAGCACAAGGTGCCGCGCTACATCGACTTTGTCGACGGCTTCCCGATGAACGCCGCCGGCAAGATCCTCAAGTACAAGATGCGCGAGGATGCGGTCAAGAAGCTGCAGCTCCGCCAGAAGACGGCCTTCGAGGCGAGCAATGCGGGCGCACCGGCTGATTTCGGCGTCAACGCCGCCGTCTCCACGATCCGCGACAAGTACGGCTTCGTGCTGCCGGTTGAGATGCGCCCCGATTTCCGCGAGGAGGTCAAGCGCGCCAGCGAAGCACTCGGCCGCCAGATGAGCCCCGAGGAGCTGTACGCGCTCTTTGAGAGCGAGTACGTCAAGCTCCACACGCCGTACGACCTCAAGAAGTACAAGCTGTTCGAGGAAAACGACCTCGGCGGCGAGGTGGTCGTCGACTTTGAGGGCACCGTTGCGGTGAACGGCGAGGCGAAGAAGATCAGCGGCAAGGGCAACGGCCCGATCGACGCGTTCTTCAAGGCGCTCGAGAGCATCGGCGTCACGGATTACCGCTTCGTTTCCTACGGCGAGCACGCGATCTCGAAGGGCGCGGACTCGAAGGCGGTGTCCTACATCCACCTCGAGCGCGCGGGCGAAGCGCTGTACGGCGTCGGCATCGACAGCAACATCAGCCTGGCTTCGATCAAGGGCATCGTTGCGGCGATCAACCGCTTTGAGAGAAACCGATAAAAACGTCTGAAAGGGCGCCGGTCACGCAGGTGCGGGCCGGCGCCTTTTGCATACGGATCAGAACACGGACAAAATGAGGAGGAGAACAGAATGAAAACACCGGTCACCTTTGCGATCGCCGGCTTCGGCGACCGCGGCAGCACGTACGCCTCGATGCAGGCGCTGTTTCCGGACCGCATGCAGGTTGTCGCCGTGGCGGATGTCCGGCCCGAGCGCGTCGAAAAGGCGCGGCAGCTCTACAATATCCCGGCGGAGCGCTGCTTCTCGAGCGCCGAGGAATTGCTCGCGCAGGAAAAGCTCGCGGACGTCCTCGTCGTCTCGACGATGGACCGCCAGCACGTCGGCCACGCGATCCCCGCGCTCGAGAAGGGCTACAACATCCTGATGGAAAAGCCGATTTCGCCAGACCTTGCGGAGTGCCGCCGCATCATCGAGGTGGCGCAGCGCAGCCCGGGCAAGATCATCGTCTGCCATGTCCTGCGGTATACGGCGTTTTACAACACGCTGAAAAGCATTCTGGACAGCGGCCGCATCGGCGAGGTCGTCTCGGTCTGCGCGAACGAGAACGTCGGCTACTGGCACCAGGCGCATTCGTTTGTGCGCGGCAACTGGCGCAACAGCCGGGAGACAAGCCCGATGATCCTGCAGAAATGCTGCCACGACATGGACATCTACACCTGGCTGCTCGGCAAGAAGTGCGTTTCGGTTTCGTCGGTCGGCAGCACGTACCTGTTCAACCGCGCGCATGCGCCGGCGGGCGCGACGCCGTACTGCCTCGGCGGCTGCAAGGCGAAGGAAAGCTGCGTGTTCGACGCGGAGAAGATCTACGTCACCGACCCGCGCACGGGCATCCGGCACGGCAACACGTGGATGCCGGGCGTGGCCTGCGGCGTGGACCCCACGGAGGAGCGGACGTACGCGGCGCTGCGCAGCGGTCCCTACGGCCGGTGCGTCTACCTGTGCGACAACGACGTCGTCGACCACCAGCAGACGAACCTGCTCTTTGAGGACGGCGCGACGATGAGCTTCACGATGTGCGCCTTCACGGAAAACTGCTACCGCTATTTCAAGGCGATGGGCACGAAGGGCGAGATCGAAGCCGACATGCGCTCGAACGAGATCCACATCCGCGTGTTCGGCGAGCCGGAGGAGATCGTCGACGTCCGGAAGATTGCGGACGACCTCAAGGGCCACGGCGGCGGGGACAGCGGCATCGTGCAGGACTTCCTCGAGATGCTGATCGAGGACCGCGCGGCGACGGCGCGCACGACGACGCTCGAGAATTCGCTCGAAAGCCACTTCATCGCGCTGGCGGCGGAGCAGTCGCGGCTCGAGGGCGGCCGGGTCATCGATATGGACGCATTCCGGCGCGGCGCAACTGAATAAAGCGTGAAAGACGAAGAAGAGCTGCAGCGTGGAAGCACTGCAGCTCTTTTCAGTCTTTGGAGTAATCGATCGGTTCGCAGAGATGAATTCTGAAATCGGCGTCCTTGTAGCGGCCGGACGGCCCTTGCCCACTCAGACTCAGGTAATTGGATCCATCCGCGGCCCACCAGGTGTGGTATACTCGATCTCCTGTAAAATTTTCCCGCGTTTCGGTTTCGTCCGCAGGGCCGAAGGTCGATTCAAAATACGCGAGCACCTCCGCGTAGCCGGCCTCGACCTCTTCCGCTGTACAATCCGCTTCGCCGCCGCTCGAAACCGAAAAGGAGATCGCGTGCATGGGCGAATTTTCCTTGTAGGCGAAGGTCGCGTTGTACTTGGCCGGCAGGCCGAGCAGGTCGAAGGTCGGCGAACCGTAAGCGGTCGTGTTCTCCGATGTGGTATACCCGAACAGTTCGCGCATCTTTTCCTCGGGCGTACCGAACGGCGCCGGCAGGAAGGTGTAGCCGTCGTCCGGGCTGTACGCGAAATCCTCGAGCCGGATCTCCTCGACGGTCGGGACCGGGTTCTGTTCGGAGCGGTCGATGCGCAGGAATTTGCTGAAAAGAAAGACGGCGCCAACCACCAGCGCGGTCAGAAAGACAAAGGGGAGAAGGCGCCTGAGCCATCTCATGGGGGATTCACCTCCAGTAAGGCGCGGCCCGCGG